>JBEKHU010000563.1:0-3308 GCA_050012115.1 Bryobacteraceae bacterium
CCGATGGAGGCATAACGGGGCTCGTCGGGTCCGACCAGTCCCGCGCTTCCCAACAGGCATACAGAAACACCGAGCAGCGCGGCGAGCGCGAGCACGAGAATTGGATGAAAAGGCCGCTCGTGCGGCACCGGGCCAGACACCCATTCAGTATAGAGGGCCAGCACCTCGCAGGGCCGCTATAATGGCGTCCATGACGAGGCGCGGAGTTCGGCTCATCGTTTCTGCTCTCGCGGTATTTTCCTTCTGGCTCACGCTGTTGCCACGCCGCGCCGCAGCCGATGTGCGCGGCTGCGACTGTAACCTGAACGACCCGGAATCGATGAAGAAGCGCGAATGCAGCCTGTGCCGGGAGGCGGAACAGCAGCCCGCAGGAGTAGAGTTTTTCGTTCTCCGAGACACGAATCCGCGTAAGCCGAACCGATGGCTTGTGCTGCCAAAGGCACATTTGGCGGGCTCCCATCCGTTACACGCGTTGTCAAAGAGCGAGCGGACAAGATTCTGGGCATTCGCCATCGCCGAAGCGAAGAAACACTTCGGACGCGAAGAATGGGGCGTCGCTTACAACGGCGACAAAGTACGGACGCAATGCCACCTGCACCTTCACGTCGGCCGCTTTATCCGCGCGGCGGAGAATTCGAAGTTCAAGCTGGTACGACGCATCGAGGACTTCCCGGCCCCAGCGGAGGGCGGCGTGCTGATCCACCCGGTGAAGGGCGGTTATCACGTCCTGACCGGCGAGGAAATTATGGAGACCGCGCTGGTGCGGTGACGGGAATTGGAACGGAGCTGCAACCTTAAAGCGGCGGAAACATCAAAAGGATCAGTTTCCGGTGCGCTCGTTGATGGTCACCGTTGAGATCGGGGCGCGGCCCCGTCAGGGGGTATGGATGAGTCTTATCGAGATCACGCCGCCGCCGAGCGCGGAGAACGCGGCTATTCGGCTCCACCCGGCCGACACGGTGGCAATCGCGAGGATAAGGCTCGCACCAGGTCAAGCTATCCGCCCAGGGGGCGTTTCGGTGACCGTGAAGGACGTCGTCCCGGTGGGTCACAAGATCGCGATCGGACACATGTCGCAGGGCGAAGCGGTACGCCGCTACGGGGAAGTGATCGGACGCGCTGGCAAGTCCATTGAGCCCGGTGAGCACGTTCATACTCACAACCTCGCGTTTGAAGAGGGTATCTTCGAATACGAGTTCCCTGCCCTGGAGCGCGCGCTGCCCGAAACACCACGCAACGTTCCGGTCTTCCTGGGCTATCCGCGCGAGGACGGGCGCGCCGGAACGAGGAATTACATAGCCGTCGCCGCCGCCTCGAATTGCGCGGCTCACACCGCGCAGGCGATTGCGGACAGCTATGCCGGCGCGACGCTCCCGCCGAGTGTGGACGGCATTGTGGCATTCCCGCACGGCGATGGTTGCGCTCATTCCATCGGACCCGACACAAACCAATTACGGAGAACGCTGGCCGGCGTGCTGGCGCATCCCAACGTGAGTTCGGCGGTGATCGTCGGGCTGGGCTGCGAAACCAACCAGATCGCGCAATACCTTGGCTCTAACGCTCCGCGTGGCGCGCGGCTGGCGGGTCTGACGTTGCAACAAAGCGGCGGCACGCGCGCCACACTGGCAGCGGCGCGGCGCGAGGTTGGCGTCATGCTGGAACGGGCTTCCGCCGAGAAGCGAATCGAAGTGCCGGCGTCCAGACTGGTGGTGGGACTGAATTGCGGCGGCTCGGATTCATTCTCTGGAATCACCGCGAACCCCGCGCTGGGGCATGCGAGCGAACTGCTGGCGGAGATTGGAGCAACGGCGATTCTCGCCGAGACGCCCGAGATCGTTGGCGCCGAACATTTATTGGTGCGGCGCGCCCGCTCACGCGCGGTGGCCGAACGACTGCTCAAGATGATTGCGAATTACAGGGCATACCTCAGCCTTTTTGGCGGCAGCTTCGACGATAACCCTTCCCCAGGCAACAAAGACGGTGGGCTGACGAATATCATCGAGAAGTCCCTGGGCGCGGTGTCGAAAGGTGGATCTTTGCCGCTCAACGAAGTCGTGGACTACGCCGAGCGGGTGCAGGGTCCGGGATTGGTCTTCATGAACACACCGGGCTACGATCCGGTTTCCCTCGCCGGTCTCGCGGCGGGCGGGGCGAACCTGATCGCGTTTACGACCGGACGCGGCAGCGCCATCGGCTTTCCCACGGTGCCGGTGTTGAAGATTGCGACCAACTCAAGCATTTATCATCGGATGAGGGATAACATGGATGTAAACGCCGGCCGCTGCGCCGACGGGGAAACAACGGTGGAAGGGATGGGCAGGGAGATTTTTGAGAAACTCCTGCTGATCGCTTCAGGAGAACGGTCCGCTAGCGAGCGACTGGGCCATCGGGAGTTCGTTCCCTGGCGAATTGGTCCGGTGCTGTAGTTTTGGAAGACTCATGAACGACGCGACACAACAGCCTGCGAAGATCCTGCTGATCGAAGACGAGAAACGGATTGCCGATTTCCTTCAGCGAGGCCTGGAGAGCAACAACTACGCGGTGGAGCACACTCTGGATGGCACTACTGGCCTGTAGAAGCTCCACGAAATCGACTACGATCTGGTCATCCTCGACCTGATGCTGCCGGACATGGACGGTCTGGCCGTCCTGGAGAAGATCCGCAACCGGAAAGTCAGCCCGCCGGTGCTGATCCTCAGCGCGCGCGGCGGCGTGGACGACCGGGTTAAGGGTCTCGAATTGGGCGCAGACGACTATCTCGTGAAGCCGTTTGCTTTCGTGGAGTTGCTGGCACGGGTGCGCGCTCTATTGCGACGCGGCCTGCCCACTCCAGAAAAGCTGACTGCAGGCGACCTGGTCATGGACTGCGCGAGGCGCAAGGCCCAACGCGCCGGCGAGCCCATCGACCTGGCTCCGAAGGAGTACTCGATCCTCGAGTACATGCTGCGGAACCGCGGCCGTCCTTTGAGCCGGACGATGATCGTCGAGCACGTTTGGGACATGGAGTACGACGGTTTGACTAACATCGTCGACGTTTACATCCGGCACCTCCGCAGCAAGATCGACGATCGTTTCCCAGTGAAGCTGATTCATACGGTGAGGGGCATTGGCTACATGCTGGATCTCAACGAGAAGCCGGGCGAGAGCACCGGCAGCTGAGCCCGGACAACCGACTCGGAACGTGCACTGGCATGACCTTCCATCTCACCAGCCGGTTGGGAATGCCTGCCCTTTTCCGCAGCCTGCGGATGCGCCTGACGGTCAGCTATGTACTCTTCTTTGCGCTCGTACTGGCCGGCGCGGGGATG
>JBEKHU010000564.1:0-3286 GCA_050012115.1 Bryobacteraceae bacterium
CCGCGCGCGAGAATCCGCCGCTGTTGATTCCCTCCGAAGCCCTGGTGGCGCGGGCCCAGGGCACGCTGGCGGCCGTCGTGGACGGCGCGGGGAGTGTGCATTTCACTCCCATTCAGGTCGGGCGCGACAGCGGGACAGAGCTGGAGGTTTTGTCCGGGCTCGAGGAAGGCATGAAGGTGATTGTGAACCCGAACGACAAGGTGCGAGAGGGCGTGGTGGTCGAGACCCGGCCGTTCCTGCGTCCGCGTCCGGCGGGCGCTCCCCCGGCGCAGGCCGCGCCGGAAACGAAGAAGGCGAGTTGAGCGGGGACCCGGCGATGCGCATGCGGAAACACCTGGTTCTGATCGTGTCGGCGCTGCTCGCGCTGCCGGCCGCGGCCGCCGATCCACCGACGCAGGGCGGAAGTACCGCGACGAAAACTACGGGCGGCTGGAGCCGCTTTTCCTCGACCTGGCGGCCGCTCTCCGTGCCGGCGCCGAATTGGAGCAGCGGCTCGCGTTACGCCGATTTGTTGCGGGCGGGGCAACTGTACCTGTCGCTGCGCGATGCCATCGACATCGCGATCGAGAACAACCTGGACGTCGAGCTGCAGCGCTACAACATTCTGGCCGCGCAGAAGGACCTGCTGCGGGCGCAGGGCGGCGGCGTGACGCGCGGCCTGCAGTACCTGATCAACGAGGCGCCTCTGGGCATCGGCGGCCCGGCGAGCCCGCTGCTGACGAGCCTCGGCGCGCAGTCCGGCCTCGGATCCAGCATTCCGACCAATCCTTCGGAACTGGGCGTGCTCAATGAGACCCAGGGCAACCTGTCGCTGCTCGGCCAGAACACGCTCAGCACGGGCACGGCGCTGCCGAACTACGACCCATCGCTCAGCGCCGCGCTCGGCTACGCGCACAATTCGACACAGGAACTCGATCCTTCCAGCTATGGCACGAACAATGTGGTCACCACTGCCATGAACGCCAACGCCGGGCTTCAGCAGGGCTTCTCGAGCGGCGCGACGGCCGCGCTGGCCTTCGACAACTCGCGTAATACGATCAACTCGAATCAGAGCAATTACAGCCCCTACGTGGCTTCGAGCCTCTCGTTAAGCGTGACGCAGCCGCTGTTGCGCGGCTTCGGGCGCGGCCTGAACCGGCGCTACATCCGCATCGCGGCCAACCAGGAGAAGATCGCCAGTCTGTTGTTCCAACAGCAACTGGTCAGCACGGTGTACGGCGTCTCGCGTCTGTACATCGACCTGGCGACGCTGCGCGAGGACGTGACGGTGAAGGAGCGGAATCTCGAGCTGGCGGAGTGGCTGAAGCGCGAGGTCGACGCACGGGTGCAGGAAGGCGTTCTGCCGCCCATCGAGCAGACCCGGGTCAACGCGGGCGTGCTCTCGGCCAAACAGGATCTGATCAACTCGCGTGCGCTGGAGGAGGAGCAGGAGGCGATCTTCAAGAGCATCCTGTTCCGCCAGGGACTGGCCGACGCGGAAGTGCGGAACGCACGCCTCGTGCCGACCGACACCCTGGAGTTGCCGCGGGGCGCCGAGGACCTGGATGTCGGCAAGCTGATCGCCCAGGCGCTCGCGGAGCGGCCGGACCTGCAGCAGGCCGGCCTGCAGGCGGAGAATACGCGCATCTCCCTGGAAGGCTCGCGCAATGCTCTGAAGCCGCAGTTGGACCTGGTGGCGTTTGCCGAGAACACCGGTCTGGCCGGCGAGCGCAGCCCCCTCGCTATCAACCCCGATACGGCGTTCCTAGGCGGATACGGCAGCGCTCTCGCGCAGGTGTTCCAGCGCAACTATCCGATCTACGGCGCCGGTCTTCAGTTGAATCTGCCGCTGCACAATCGCACCGCCCAGGCCGATGCCGCGCGCGACGAAATCGCCTCCCGGCAGGCGGAGGTCCGGCTGGAGCAGTTCCGCAACCAGGCGCGGCTGGAGGTCCAGGATGCGGTGATTGCGCTGCGCCGCGCGCAGGCATCCTATGAGGCCGCCGCGGAGGCGGCGCGCCTGCAGACGGAGTCGCTGGAGGCCGAGAAGGCGCGCTTCGAGGAGGGTCTGGGCACCGCCTTCAGCGTGGGTCAATTCCAGAGCGTGCTGTCGCAGGCCAGGCTGACGGAGCTGGCCGCGCGCGGTTCCTACGCCAAGGCGAAGGCCGTGCTGCTGCGGGCGACGGGCGCGATCCTCGATGCTCACGGGCTCTCGGGCGACGCGCTGCAGCAGGCCCAGGCGCTGCGCTGAGGAGCGCCCGCGCTCAGCAGGATCAGCGGCAGCCAGCATGGCAGCACGCGTGAACTCAGTCCCGGCGGGTGCCTGATTCCTCGAAGCATGCCCGGATTGTAGCTGCTGCGGCGCAATCGACGGCGAATCCGCCGCATAGGCCAAATCAAGGGAATTCACACGCTCGTCACCTCGGTGACAGGGTGCCTTTATGCCTTCCGATACGCTGGCCCCGGACGCTCCAGTGCCGCAGAGCGTCTGAGCGAAGACCGCATGGCGCCACCGCACCAATCGCGGGTACGGAACGGCGCCGGGCCGCGCGCGGCGCTTCGCGGTTCGTCGCGCCGCGTTCTCAAACGTTCTTCCGTTCGCTGGCCATTTCGGCGTAGCCTCTGAGCAGGCCCTCCACGGCGGCCTTATGACGCCTCTGCTGCTGTGTTTCATTCTTGCCTCGGACCTCCACACGGCGGCGCGCGCCGGCGATCTCGACGCCGTCACCGCGCTGCTCGCGCGCGGCGCGGACGTCAACGAATACGACTCGCTCGGCGGCACGCCGCTGCACGACGCCGCCTGGAGCGGGGAAGCCCGGATCGTCGAACTGCTGATCCAGCATCGCGCCAATGTCAACGCCCGGCACAAGGAGGCGGGCTCGACGCCGCTGCACTACGCCGCCCTCATGGATCGCCGCGCCGTGGTGGAGATCCTGCTTGCCCACGGCGCCGATGTTGGCGCGCGCTCCGCCAACGGTTCGACTCCGTTGCACCTCGCCGCCGGCCGCGGCCATGTCGAGATCGCCCGGCTGCTGCTCGACCGGGGCGCGGACTCGAACAGCGCCGACAACTCCGGTTCGACGCCCCTCGACGAGTCCGCCTGGCGCGGCCACGCGGAGATGGCGAAGTTGCTGATCGCCCGCGGCGCGCGCGTCAACGTCCGCAATGAGGAAACCGGCGCCACGCCGCTGCACGAGGCCGCGGCCAAGGGGCAGGCCGGCGTCGTGACGGTTCTTCTCGACGCGGGCGCCGACATCGCCGCCCGGGACCAGGCCGGCGCGACGGCGCTCGACGAAGCCTTGCGCTT
>JBEKHU010000565.1:0-3285 GCA_050012115.1 Bryobacteraceae bacterium
CCCCGTGCAGGATGCCCGGGCTGGCCGCGTTCTCGCGCCGGAACGCCTCCAGGTCCGCGGGCGGGTATTCCTTCGTCGTGACGATTGTCCACAGCACGCACGTGAAGAACGCCGCCGCGCCGATGTAGAACGAATACCGCACGCTCAGCGGGATGGCGTTGCCGACGCCGCGTTGCACGTGCAGCCAGTTGGTCATGACCCACGGCATGGCCGAGGCGACCACCGCGCCGACGCCGATGAAGAAACTCTGCATGGCGAAGCCGCTGGTGCGCTGCTCTTCCGGCAGCAGATCCGCCACGAACGCGCGGAACGGCTCCATCGAGATGTTGATCGACGCATCCAGGATCCACAACAGCCCCGCCGCCATCCATAGCGCCGAGCAGTTCGGCATCAGGATCAAGGCCAGGGTCGAGAAGATCGCGCCCGTCAGGAAGTACGGCCGCCGCCGCCCCAGCCGGCCCCAGGTCCGGTCGCTCATGTGGCCGATGATGGGTTGCACGAGCAGCCCTGTCAGGGGCGCCGCCAGCCACAGCAGAGGAATCTGATCCGGCTTGGCTTTGAGGTATTCATAGATGGCGCTCATGTTGGCCATCTGCAGCCCCCAGCCGAACTGGATCCCCAGGAAGCCGAAGCTCATGTTCCAGATCTGCCAGGGCGCGAGACGAGGTTTCTGCATGCTGTTCTCTCCAGCCGCTAATGCGGCTACTCGATCCACACCGAACTGCGCCGCGCCGGCAGCTCCAGCCGCAGGCGGCCTTTTTCCACTATCGCAGTCGCTCCGCTCAACCGATCCGTCAAACTGTCGCCGTCCATGAATTCGAGGCCCTGCGCGTCGAGCTCCACCCGCGCCGGGACGTTGGCCGTGTTGAAGGCCACGATCGCCGTGACGCGGCTCCCCTTGCGCGCGTAGACCCACTGTTTCTCGCCGGCATGGAGATTCGTCATCATCCCCTCGCGCAGCGCGGCGAACTGCCGCCGCAGCCGCCCCACGCTCTGCAGGTGATGCAGTATGTCGTTCTCCTCCGGCGTGCGTCCGGCCTCGGTGAATGCGTTGCGCGGGTCCTCTTTCCAGCCGCCGGGAAAGTCGCGCCGGTTGTCCGGATCGTTGCCGCCCCGCATGCCGATCTCGTCGCCGTAGTAAATCATCGGCACGCCGCGCAGGGTAAACAGCGCCGTGAAGGCCATCTTCAGGCCTTCCGGCGTCGCGCCCGGCTCGTTCATGAAGCGCTCGACGTCGTGCAGGCCCAAGAAGGTCACCAGCATACCGGGGTTCGGATAGAGGAAATCGTGGGCCAGCACTTTCGGCACGTCGCGGATGTCGCCATTCCTCGCAAACGCCGAGCGCAAGGCGAAGAACAGCGGGAAATCGAACACCGAATGCACGCCCGTGTCGATGAAGTCGTGGGCCTGGCGGCCGCCCTGGTAGAAGGAGACGAAAGCCGGATCGCCATCGAACACCTCGCCCACCACCTTCAGCCGCGGGAAGTCCTTCTTCAGCGCCGCCGTCCAGTCGCGCCAGAAGTCGCGCGGCACGTACGGCATCGTGTCCTGACGGATCGCGTCAAGGCCCGTCACGCCGACCCACCACAGGCTGTTCTGGATCAGGTAGCGGCGCGCCTCCGGGTCGTTCTGGTTCATGTCGGGCAGAATGTCGATGAACCAGCCGTCCAGGGTCTCCCGGCGCGTCTGCCTGCTTCCGTAAGGGTCCATCAGGGTCCAGGTCTGCCACGTGTTGGCGGCGTGCCGGGCCGGCGTTCCGTTGAACCAGGACTCCGTCGGCGGATCCTGCGTCCAGGGGTGGTACGGCCCGACGTGGTTCGCCACCTGGTCCTGGATCACCTTCAGGCCCTCCGACTGCAGGCTTTGGATCGTCTTCTGGAGCAATCCGAGCGTGCCGAAGTGCTCCTCCACGCCGTAGTAATCGACCGCCCCGTAGCCGTGGTAGTCGGCCATCGGCTTGCCGCCGTACCGTTCCTTCTCGTTGAGCCGGTTGTTGTTGTCATACCAGGGGTTCAGCCAGACCGCCGTGACTCCCAGATTCCTCAGGTACGTCGCATGGTCCATCACGCCCTGTAGGTCCCCGCCGTGGTAGTAGCGCGGATTGCCGCGATCCAGCAGGCCTTTCGAAATGGCCGGATCGTCATTGGAGCGATCGCCGTTGGCGAAGCGGTCGGGCATGATCAGGTAGATGAAGTCGGCCGGAGAGAAGCCCTGCACCTGCTTTGAGCCGTCGGGCGGATTCAGTAGCTCAAAGTCGATCTCCTGCGAGCCGCCGCCGGCGAAGGCGAACCGCAGCCGGTACTTGCCCGGAGCGGCCGTGGGCGGGATCGTCAGGTCCGCGAAGAGGTAGGTTCCCCGCTCGCTGGTCTTGAGGTTGCCGGCGCTGAGCGGCGCCTGCGCGGTGAGCTGTGCCTGCCCCAGGTTGCTCCCGTGCGCCAGCAGGCGGATCGGCGTCCACGCGCTTCCGGCCCACCACGAAGGAGGCTCCAGTTTGTCCACCTGGGCCTGCGCGCAGAGCGCGGGCATCGTCGTAAGCCCGAGCAGGAGGGTGAGGAACGCAGTTCGCCGCAGCACGTTGAGGATTCTACTAGAGACCGGGCGTGCGCGGACAGCCCCGACGTGAACTCCGGAGCGGCGCGTCAGTCCTCCCCGTCTTCTCAACCCCCGAGGCGCCCTTCAGGCTACTTCTTGTTGTCGGCGCAGGTCGCGCCGAGCCACTTTGAGGAGAACGTGACTTCAGAAGTCGACGTCTGCCCTCCCGCGGCCATGGTCATCTTGCTCTTGCCGCTAGTGTGCTCCGAGTCGATCGCATCGACATGTCCGGTCCCGGTCGTGACCATCCCCTGGTTGATGCACTCGAGCTTGAAGTCGGCCGACCTGGCGGACGAGGACACGATCGTCTGCTTGCAGTTCGGGTTACTGTTGAACGCCCCGAACGATTTCGCCAGGTCCTCCTTGGTGAGGCAGCTCTTGGTGACGTGCGTCTGCGGGCCCTGGGCCGCGCTCGCTTTCATCCGCTGCTCCATCTGGGCGCGCTGTTCGGCGGGGATTCTGGCCAGCACCTCAGGCGGTAGCGGCGGAGCGCCGCTGCGCGAGATCGTCACGGTCGTCTCCCACTGTCCTGGCTTGATGTCCAGCGGCGTGCCGCCTTGAGCCGCCCACACGGCCGCGATCAAAACCGCGCACGTGCCCAACACTGCGAATAATCTCATAGTCAAATGCATGCCTCATCCTCCCAGGCGCGAATTCCAACCCTCAGCACCCTGCCCGGGTCGGCCCGCGCCC
>JBEKHU010000566.1:0-3283 GCA_050012115.1 Bryobacteraceae bacterium
AAGGACGACATGTGCATTTCGTGCGGCCTGTGCTCAAAGTACTGCGAGATGGGTATCGACGTGCGTTCCTACGCGCAGGCCAACGCATCGTTCACCCGCGCTTCGTGCGTCGGCTGCGGGCTGTGCGCGGAGGTCTGCCCGCGCGGCGTGCTGCGGCTGGAGAACGTTTCGCGAAAAGCTCCGCAATTGCAGTTAGTGCAAATCGTGACGCGCTAACAAGCTGGCGTTGGCCGAATCAGGCCCGTGTCAACAGATCCCGTGCAGTGAGAGCGTAAGAATGCCGTGGGCCAGGCTGCGTTCCCGCGCATCACAGACGGCGCCACCGGCGAGCAGGCTTACGGCTGGGGCGTGAACGGCCAGATTTGAGTCGTCGAGCAGCCCCCATCCGCCGCAATCAGTTGCCCGGTGATATAGTCCGAACCGGGCGAGGAGAGGAAGACCGCCAGTGGCGCGATGTCTTCCGGCGTGCCCGGGCGCGGGTCCGCCTGCGCGCCTTTCAGCCATGCATGCATCTCGGGGGGCTCCCACATCTTGCGATTCAGATCGGTCAGAATGAAGCCCGGCGCGATGCAATTCACCTGGATGCCGTGCCGGCCCCACTCGGCGGCAAGCGCGCGCGCGAGCCCGGCCAGAGCACTCTTGGTGAGCGTGTAGACGCTGATGTACGGCATGCCCATCAGGCAACTCAGGCTGCCGATCATCACGACTTTGCCGCCCTTGCCGCGGGCGATCATCTTCGCGCCGACAGCCTGCGTCAGCTCAACGATCCCGGTAAGGTTGGTCTGCAGCAGGAAGCTGTACTCCTCCGGCGTGTAGTCGGTGAAGTTGCGGCGGATATTGGTACCGGCAACGTTGATCAGGATGTCGGTGTCGGGCAACTCGCTGGCGAAGCGCTGGCGCGAGTCGTGGGAGGCGATGTCGAGTTCCATCGCCTCGGCCTGCAGTCCTTCCGCGCGCAGCTCGAGGGCGATGGCAGCCAGTTTCTCCAAGGACCGTGAGGCCAGGATGGTGCGGGCGCCGGCGCGGGCCAGCGCCGCGGCAATCGCCTGACCGATGCCGCGGCTGGCGCCGGCGACCACGGCAGTTTTCCCGTTGAGCGAGAAGGGGTTCGCCGAATTCATCATCCTCAGGCTAGCATGGTGGCATGAAACGCTACTCCATCGCTTCTGTGCCCGGCGACGGTATCGGCCAGGAGGTCGTGCCAGCCGCCCGGAAGGTACTCGAGGCGGCCGGACAGCGCTTCGGGGTGCGTTTCGAGTTCGCCGATTATGAGTGGGGCTCAGATTACTATTTCCGCCACGGCGTGATGATGCCGATGGATGCGCTGGACAGACTGCGAGTCCACGACGCGATCCTGCTGGGCGCGGTGGGTCACCCCGATATCCCCGACCACATTACATTGAACGGGCTGCTGCTGCCGATCCGCCGTGGCTTCGATCTGTATGCCAATGTGAGGCCCGCGTTCCTGTATGAGGGGGCAGGCTCGCCGCTCAAGGGTTACGAGGCGGGCGCGATCGACATGATCATTGTTCGCGAGAACACAGAAGGCGAGTACGCGCCAGCCGGCGGTTTCGTGCATCACCATCATCCAGCCGAGGTGGCTATCCAGACGTCGGTTTTCACCCGCCACGGCTGCGAGCGCGCGATTCGATTCGCCTTCGATCTGGCCCGGCGCCGCGGGGGAAAGCGGCGTGTGACTTCGATTACAAAATCTAACGCCCAAGGCTATGGAATGGTTCTGTGGGACCGAGTTTTCCGGGAAGTCGCCGAGGAGTACGACGAAATCCAGACCGAGTCGCTGTTGGTGGATGCGGCGGCGATGGACTTCGTCCGGCGGCCGGAGAGCTTCGACGTGGTCGCCGCTTCGAACCTGTTTGGCGACATCCTGAGCGATCTTGCGGCGATTGTCACGGGCGGAATCGGCCTGGCGCCGAGCGGCAACCTCGATCCGACTCGACGGTGCCCGTCGTTGTTCGAACCGGTGCACGGCTCGGCGCCAGATATCGCCGGGCAGGGAGTCGCGAATCCGCTGGCGACAATCCTCGCCTCAGCCATGATGATGGAGCATCTGGAGGGGAGCGAGATGGCCTCGTCGATCCAGGCGGCCGTGCGATCCGCGCTGGCCTTCGGAGTAGCAAGGACGCCGGACCTCGGGGGCTCTGCCACGACCGTATCAGCCACCGCCGCCGTGATCGAGGGCCTCGGCTGAGGCGGAACTCCCGGCGAACTCTCATTCAAGCTGCCGCCACGCTCCGTCGATGAGCTTCCATAGAACGGAAGGAAGCTCACAGCATGGCATTGGACGTTCTGATTGTCGACGATTCGGCAGCGATCCGAAAAATCCTGCAGCGCGTACTGATCCAGGCGGAGGTGCCACTCGGCAAGGTCCACGAAGCCGGTGATGGCATCGAGGCGCTCGATGCGCTCAAGCAGCATTCCGTCGGCCTCATCCTGTCCGACATCAATATGCCCAATATGGACGGTCTTCAACTGCTGAATGCCGTCAAGACGCAGACCACGACCAAGAACGTGCCGGTGATCATGATCACGACGGAGGGCAGCAGCACAAAGGTGATGGAGGCCGTTGCACTCGGTGCGTCGGGTTATGTAAGGAAACCCTTCACGGCTGAGCAGATCAAGGAGAAGCTGAGTGGACTGTTCTGACGCGCGGCGGTGCTGGTGTCCTTCTCGTAGCGAATGGCAAAGGAGCCTGGACTCATGACACACGACCAGAAGGTTGCTGCTGTGCGCGAAGCGGCGCACAACGTATTCGAGACGATGCTCGGCACGAAACTGCAGGATCGCGAGCCGACGCGGGAGGCGGAATCCCCGAAGCACTCGGAGGGCGTGGTTGCTCTCATCGGGCTAGCGGGCGATTGGGCCGGTACGGGCGCGTTTCGTTGCTCGGCGAACATGGCCAGGAAGGTCTCCGGGCTGCTCCTCATGCAGGAATTCCCGGCCGTCGATCAGGAAGTCCTCGACGCGGTGGGCGAAATCACCAACATGGTTCTCGGCAACGTGAAAACCGCGTTCGAAGAGATTCTCGGCCCCATGGGATTGAGCATCCCGACGGTCATCTACGGCCGCAACTTCACCACGCGGAGCGTCGGGCGCAACGAGTGGACGGTGGTGCCGTTCGAACTCGACGGGGAGGTCTTCGAGATCCAAATCTCGCTCGCCAGGCGCCAGAGCGGGCGGGGCTCCGACTCAGCGCAACAGCAACGCCTCTCCACGGTCCTCTCGATGGAATCCTGACACAGCGCCTCCGGTGGCGTCGCTGCGG
>JBEKHU010000567.1:0-3253 GCA_050012115.1 Bryobacteraceae bacterium
CACCACGCCGTTGCCTTCGCCCCGCCGGACGACGGACCCCGACGAGAGCACTTCGCCGGGTGCTTTGTCGGCGTCTTTCGATTCGCCGGTGAGCGCCGACTGATCCACGGTCAACGCTCCGCTGAGGAGTTTCACGTCCGCTGGGATGATGTCGCCGGGTCGCACGCGAACGATGTCGCCCGGGACCAGTTCCCGGGCGGGAATGACCTGCCAACTCGAATCACGCCGGACGCGCGCACTCACCTGCAATCGTTTCTGCAGTGCTTCAACGACGCCGGCGGCTCGGCGCTCCTGCATAAAGCTCAACACGGCGTTGGTCACCAGGAGCGCGCCCACCACGGTGAGATCGGAGAATTTCTTTAGCACGGCCGACAGAACCATGATCATTTCGAGCATCCACGCCGAGATTCCCCAGAATTTCCGAAGGAATTTGAGGACCGGGTGCCCTTTCGTTTGGGCCACTTCGTTGTAGCCGTGCTCCTTCCGGCAGACTTCCACCTCCGCGTGCGTGAGGCCGGTGTCAGCGTTGACGTGGAGCGCCGCAAGCGTGTCGGGAACCGACATGGCGGCGATGTCAGGGGGCTTGCCGTTTTCCGGCGTGGGAGGCGCCGGCTTGCCCGCGTTCGTCGCGGTCCAGGTCCAAGTGAAGACTTCCGACCGCTCCTCACCGTGCAAAGTGGTACTCGGCCGGCGGTCAAACCGTTTCGTCGATCATCGCCTTCATTGCTTGTTCGACCTCGGCTGCCGTGACCGCCATCACCGGCGAGGACTTGAAGGCTTTCATGAGTTCGGTGGGCAGAATAGTCGCCACCGCAATCTTGTCCCCTGCCGAGTAGATTGAGACCCGGCATGGCAGAACTGTCGAGACCTCCATGGCTTCGAGTAGAACGGCCTTGGCGTGATGGGGGTTGCAGACTTCGTATACGCGCACTTCGGCCTCGAACTCGACACCCTTGTTCTTCATCGTCTGCTTAAGATCGTGGACTCCGAGCACTCCGAATTTGTGCCGGGCCGCCGCCTCTCGAAGTGCCTGGTCGAGCGCCTCCAGCGTCTTGAGACTCGTCTTTCGATAGACCATTTCCATTCTCCTTGCCGGCAGGTCTTGCTCTTCATCGAAGCTGTGTGAGCATCAGTTGCTCGCGAACACTCCGTAGAGCAGCACCGAAAAAACAAATGCCGCGATACTCACATACATCCAATCCCGCTGCCTGGCGAAGCCATAGGCCGCAGAAGCGACACGTGCGATTGGGGTGGCGATTAGCAGCAGAAGACCCAGCTGAATAATGCCCCGTCCGTGGAGCTGCATGCTGTCCGACAGGACCCCATTCATCGTGCGCAAATCAAATGGCTCACCTCGGAAGGTACGGTACGCAGGCGCCTCATGCCCATGCCGGGAGAGATAGATGACACCGCCAACCAGCACCACGTTGGCCGCCACGACCACGCCCGTGCGGAGAAGGTTCCCCAGGCGTATCTCCAACTCATGTGATGAAGCATATACATCCAGCGGTTTCATCAAATCCTTCCCGTAAGACTGCTGTAGATCATCTCGATTGCCAGCACGACAACGATTATCGCGAACAGCAGTCGAAGCTGCTCTACTGGCGCCTTCGACAACAAGCGCGCTCCGGTGAGTGACCCTGCCAGAACGCCAAGCATCACGGGCATCGAGAGTCCGGGATCAATGTAACCCTTGCTAAAGTAGATGCCCGCGCTGGCGGCGGCAGTGACGCCAATCATGAAGTTGCTCGTCGTGGTCGAGACCTTGAAAGGAAGCTTCATCGCCCGGTCCATCGCGAGAACCTTGATCGCACCTGAGTCGATGCCGAGGAGGCCGGAAAGGATGCCGGCGACCCCCATGAGCGTGAACCCGGCCGGCACAGACTGCACACGATAGGCCGCCATCCCTCGCGAGGTGGGGTACGTGCCGTCAAGCCGTAGCGCCTGGGCCAACGAGTCCGGCTTTAGTTCCACTCCCGCGGCGACTGGCGAATGCGAACGCAGCGAAGTGAATGAGGCGTGAAGAAGCACTAGGCCGAAGATGAACCCAATCCAGGCCGGATGCACCCAGGCTGCAAGCACTGCGCCGACGATTGCTCCGAAGCTGGTAGCGATCTCCAGCAACATTGCAACTCGAATGTTGGTGTACCCCTCACGGACATAGGCGGCCGCGGCGCCCGATGAAGTGGCGATCACCGACACCAAGGAAGCGCCAATCTCGTAACGGATATCGACACCGAATCCGAGCGTGAGCATGGGGATCAGAACGACACCGCCCCCCAAACCCGTCAGAGACCCTATCAGTCCAGCCACGAACGAACCTGCGCCCACCAAGAGCGTGAGGGTCAGGATGGATAGTGGGCTCATTAAGAGTTCGAGACTAGGCTGCGCTCAGTGGATTGCGGCTAGTGTCTTCTCGCCGGGTTTCGCGGTGGGAGACGTAAGCGGAGAATTCAAAAGATCGCGAAAGTAGCGGTTCTCGCCCGCAGTTCTCGCCAGACGCGGCATGACAGGGCGATTTGGCGAATCGGGCGTGCAATAGTGCAGCATGTTGAGCAGATCCCCGACGTTTTCCCAGTTCCGGACGGCGAGTGACCTGACCGATCACTTGTACTGGTTTGATAGAGAGCATAGCGCGAAACGAATGGTCAGATCGAGCTGCGGATAGAGTTACGGAACCTTGTCGTTAGCACATCATTTGTCCACTGCAGACCAGGGAGAGTTTTACGCGCCCCGGCGCCGCAAGGCCGCTTGCCAGGCGGCCTCCAGTTTTTCCCGTACGTCCGCAGGCAGAGGCCGGCTCGCGGCCGGTTCGGCCAGCAGGCTGTGCGAGGCGCGAATGCAGCTTCTCAGAGACTCGAGGAAGGCGACGCAGGGCGGGCAGTCGCGGATGTGCTCTTCGATGTGGGCGCAATCGGCGGGCGTGAGTTCGCCGTCGAGATACTCCGAGAGCCGTTCGAACACTTCCACGCAGGAGGCATCCGCCGGGCCGTGGGGATGGCGTTCGGATTCCGAGTTCTTCATGCGCCCTTCCCTCCGGCGTTCAGATAACCGGCCAGCCGCTTTCTCAAGGCCAGCCTGCCGCGGTGCAGCCGCTGCTTCACGACATCCGGGCTGAGGTCCAACACCTCCGCCGCCTCCGCCGTGGTGAGTTCTTCCACATCGCGCAGCAGGACGACAGAGCGGTAGGACTCGGGCAGTTCGCTCAGCGCGGCGCGCAACTCGCGGCCCAACTCGGCCTGCAGCAACTGAT
>JBEKHU010000568.1:0-3250 GCA_050012115.1 Bryobacteraceae bacterium
ACCAGCAACCCATCGTCAGCGTCATACTCTCAATCAAACTGGCACAAACCTCGGTCAAGCCACGTACGCGCTGTCGATCCGCGAGCTGACTGGTCAGGGTATCAGATCGGCGTCCTGCGGACCCAGGATCAGAGTTCCTTCGTATACGCGACCGCTGATAATCCCTTTGCGCCGGCCCTCGATGGGAATCCTCTGCTCCCGCTGCGTCGTGTTCACGTAGAGGGTCCGCCCATCCACAACCCGCGCATACACTCCCTCAGGGGTCCTGGGGCCGGGTTGCAGGCCCGCGATCTTGTAGATGGAGTTCAGGACCGGCCCGATCACCGACGCCTTCGATTCGGTTGCCAGGTAGATTGCGTTGCCCTTGCCGAACTTGTTGATCGTGAGAGCCGGGGAATGGTTGGGCGTATTGGTGAATCGCGCCAGGACCTTGGCCGTTGACGGCTCGAGCACTTCGTACCAACGCAGGCCGCTGTCGATGGATGCGCCATCCAATTCAAAGGTCAGGGCCGGTTCAACCTCATAGAACTCGTTGGTCTTCAGTCCGAAGACGTCGCTCAGGCGCCCCGGTAGCGGCGTCTCGAACCATTGGGCGTGCTCGTCGACTTTGGATGACAGCGCCGTCATCAGTACCGTGCCGCCGCCGCTCACGTAGTCGCGCAGAGCCTTTGCGCCCGCGGCGTCCATCACGTAATCGGCCGGCACAATTACGAGCTTGTAGCGTGAAAGGTCGTGATTGCCAACGTTGATTACGGCAACGTCCATGTTCGCGCGGAACATGGGTGCAAACGCCTCCTCGACCTGCTGGGTATAGGAAGGCTTGAAGTACTGCCGTGTCGTACTGGACGGTCCGTTCGGGTGCGAAGCGATGAAGGAATCGAACGAATAGGCGATGGCTACGTCGGGGTGGGGATAGCGCGGAAATCCGAGTTTCGAGAGCTGCTTGAATTCCGAAGCGATCCGCGCAAACTCGTCGACTTTCCACGATGGCGTTCCGTCGTGGTCGAGAAGCCCGAACAGCGCCTGCTCTTCCCCGCCGACATGGCTGTTGAAGGTCCACGCAAGGACGGCCTGCGCGCCGATCATTAGTGCTACGTACGCGTACATTCGGCTCCGGCCGCGCGTTCCGTAAAAGCCCCCGCCGCCGGCGGTGAACTCGTTGAACCAGATTGGAGATTCCAGATCCCCTTTGGTCATCAGCGCACCCAGCGTGGCGCCGGTCGGGTCGCCGGGATAGAAGCCTTCCGCGCCATAGGACACATAAGACTTGTAGGTACTGAGATAGTCGAAGCCGCGCCGCTCCGCGGTATCCCAGAGATTCGAGATCGACGGGACGGCGGGCATGTTGCGCCGCCGGATGGCATCCAGTTCCTGGAGCCGCTGCACGGTCACATCGGACCAGTAGTGGTGGAGGTCGAGGTAGCGCTCGGCCGGTCCGGGGCCGCTCGCGAGCGGCAGGTCGACGTCCTCGAAGCTGTTCAGACGGCGCGACCAACGCTGCGTGGCCCAGGCTGTGTTGAGATTCTCGAGCGTTCCGTACTTCGTCTTGAGCCAGGCGATGAAGCCCTGCCGGTCCGGCTCGGAGTAGGACATGAAGCCGTTTCCGACCTCGTTGTCGTAGCCGATGGCGATGAGCGCGGGATGGTGTGCATAGCGCTTCGTGATGGCGTCGGCGAGGAGTCCCGCTTCACGGACGTAGTCCGGATCGCTGATGTTGTCCATGTATCGCTCGGCGGGCGGAATCCGCGCGCCGTTTTCGCCCACGATGTCCACCCCGGGGTGTGCGCGATGCAGCCAGATCGGGGCCGGAGAGCCCGGAATGTCGACGATGACCCGGATGCCGCTCGCCTGCATCTGGTCCATGATCCGGTCGAACCACTCGAAGGTGAACTTGCCTGACGCGGGCTCGAAGGAATCCCAGGACAGGTCGCCCATGCGGACGACGTTGAATCCGGCACGCTTCATGACGGCGATGTCGCTATCGATCTGCTCGGGCGAGCGGTCGACCGGCTGATAGCAGGTGCCCACAAAGAGCTGTCCAGGGCCTGGCCAAGCCGGATGTGCAGGGCCATCCTGGGTGGCCGAAGCCAGACTGCAGATCATCAGAATGACGAGGTTCTTTACGATGAAGCTCAGCGACATAACATCCCTACCAAACATATCCCAAGGTTTCATAGCAGCATGGAAGGGAATCAGGCGGGCGGCCTCGGAATGGCGACCGCCCTGTTTGAAGCGGCGGCGCCTACTGATAGCGGTGGACCGTCACCCTGAGGATGCCCGGTTCGCGGCTGCGAATGGGTGAAACTTCGCTCCTTCGCACCGGACCGCCCCCAGCGGACCGTTCTCGCTACAGCGAGCCCTTCACGTGCGGCGTATTCCCCACAGGCTGACCGCCGCCAACGCTGATCTCCACCTTGCTTTTCGGCACGTTGTCGGAGGCAACCGTGAACCTCACCTGACGGCTTTCGCCAGCCCGCAGGTGGATGCGCTGGAAGCCGCGCAGGCTGCGCACTGGAGCATCTTCTCCCGCGCCGCCGGCGAAGTAGAGTTGCACCACTTCGTCGCCTTCGCGTGAGGAAGTGTTCTTGACCGTGGCGCTGATTTCGGCGCCGCTCGAAGTGCGCTTCGCGCGGAGTCCGGAATACGCAAATGTTGAATAGCTCAGGCCGTGACCGAACCGGTAGAGCGGTTCCCCTTGGAAGTAACGATATGTACGGCCCTTCATTGCGTAGTCGCTGAACTCCGGCAACTGGTCCATGCTCTTGTAGAAGGTCACTGGAAGCCGGCCCGCCGGGTTGTTCAGACCGGCGAGCGTTTCGGCGATGGCCGAGCCGGTCTCTTCGCCGCCGTACCAGGCCGCCAGCACGGCCTTCGCGCCTGCTTCGGCTGAGTTGATGGCCACGGCGCTACCGCTCGTCAGAACCACGACCACCGGCTTGCCGGTCGCAATCATCGCTTTCACCAAGGCTTCCTGCGGCTCAGGCAGCGCGATGTCGCTGCGATCGTGACCCTCGCCCTCTTGCGTACCGTTCAAGCCGACGAACACCAACGCGACTTCGGACTCCTTCGCCGCCTTCTCCGCTTCGGCGAGCAGCACCGAAGCCGGCGGAATCCAGTTCAGCTCGGCTCCGCCGCCCGCGCTGTTCTGCGTGTATTCAACCCGCAGCGCGTACTTGCGCCCGCCCTCCAACTGCATCGGCGGCGGCCCGCCGCGCCGCGGCCCCTGGCCCTGCCCCGGTCCCAGTCCGGC
>JBEKHU010000569.1:0-3246 GCA_050012115.1 Bryobacteraceae bacterium
ACACAGCGCCTCCGGTGGCGTCGCTGCGGGGCACGGCGCTTCAATCCGGCGCACTACAACGAGTCGATAGACGGTGACAGCCCGCGCAGCCGCATCACCATGTAATCCAGCGAAGGGCCTTTCTGCACGTTCCTGCGCTGCAATCCGATCAGCTCATCCGTACATGCAATGGCCTCGCGGACCCAATCAAAGCTGACTTTCTAGGACAGGCGTTTCAGTTCACCGGCCATGTCCTGGTTGCGAACCGAAGTGCCGCCGTGCATCAGCACGAGGAGATCATCCAGCAGTCCGTAGAGGATCTTGAAATACAGGTCCAGCTTCTCGGCCTTGCTCGTGATGAGGCTTTCCGATCTTTGAACCCAATGGGCAAAGGAGCCGCCGGAAGCAGCATCCAGCATGACCAGCAAGGAGCCGCGACGCCTCTCATAGGCCGCCAGATCCATCGAAGCGGCAAGCCCTGGAGATCCGCCGGAAAGCGCGATTCTCTTGGCAGCATCCTTCAACCCGCGGAACTCAGCGAATGAAACCATCTCCGCGTCCGATAAGGGAGACAGATGGAACTGAACGCTGCGAGAACGGATCGTCGGGGGAAGATCAAACGGGTTTTCCGCGGTAAGAAAGAGAATCAGGTACGGAGGCGGCTCCTCCAGGGTCTTCAGAAGGGCGTCCGCGACCTGGTGGCTGGCCCGGTCGAACTGGTCGATCAAGAAAACGCGCCAGCGGCCGCGCATCGGAAGCAACTGCGCCCGCTCGCGCACGAGCCGCATTTGCGGGATCGAGATCTGCCGCAAAGGACCTTCGGGGCAGAAGGTGACGAAGTCGGTATGAGTGCTGAAGAAGAGCGGATCCTCGGTGCGCTGCTCGCCCGTCCAGCGCTCCCGCTCCGCGATGAGCGCCCGGTTCTCTTCGCGGCTGAGGTCGTCCTGCTCGATCTTCTCGGCTGATCCGCGCGTTCTGGCGGAGGCACCGGTTTCCTGCGTGTCCAGCAGCCGCGCCGCGAACCGTCGCACCAGCGTTGCCTTGCCGACGCCCTCGGGTCCGGAAAGCAGCAGGGTCTGCGGAATCCGGTTCGCGGCAATCATTCCTTCGAGCGTTCTGGCCGTACTGGCATTGCCCCAGAAACGGTCAAACATGGCCGGCCTCCCAGCGCGAATAAGCCTCCCAGACGCGCGCGGCCACTTCTTCAGGCGTGCCATCGCCATCCACACGAATGAACCTGTCCGGTTCACGCGTCGCCAGCACCCGGTAGCCTTCGAGCACCCGCTCGTAAAAGGCCCAGCTCTGTTCATCCATCCGCGTGCCGGCGCTCGACTGCTGCGTGTTGCGATGGCGGGCGCGGCCCAGACTGGTTTCGAGATTCACATGAATCCATAGCGTCAGGTCCGGTGTCCGCCCGCGGCAGGAGATCCTGTCCAAATCGGCTACCATCTTCTCGCCCAACTTGCGCCCGTGCCCTTGGTAAGCAAAGGTCGAATCCGTCCAGCGGTCCGAGAGCACAACGGCACCCCGCGCCAACGCGGGTTCCAGCAGCTCGTCGACGTTTTGCGCCCGGGCCGCGAAATAGAGCAGCATTTCCGCGGTAGAGCCCATGTTTTCATGGGCCGGATCGAGGAGGATCTGCCGGATCGCGGTGCCGATTCTTGTACCACCCGGCTCGACGGTTTCTATCACCTCAAGCCCCTGCGCGCGCAAGCGTTGCGCCAGCAGGCGCAGTTGAGTGGTCTTGCCACTCCCATCGAGCCCCTCCAACGTGATGAAACGGCCGTGGCGCCGATCAATCGTAGACATAGTGGAGAGCCTTTTTGAGATCTTCCCACGACTCGCGCTTGGCGTTCTGGGAGTAGGGGCGCAACAGAAAGGACGGGTGGTAGGTCGGCATCACCGGAATATCCTTCCAACTCTGCCAATTGCCGCGCAACTTAGTGATGCCTTCCCGCGTTCCCAGGAGGGCTTTTGCGGCGCTCCCCCCGAGAGCGCAAATTGCGTTCGGACGAATGGCCATCAACTGGCGGAACAGGAACTGCCCGCAGATCTCCGTCTCGTCGGGCATCGGTGTCCGGTTCTCCGGCGGCCGGCACTTGACGACGTTGCAGATGTACACATCGTCACGACGGATGGTCAACCCCTCTTTCATGGCTGTGCCGTTGATCATCTGAGTCAGAAGCTGGCCGGCGCGCCCGACGAATGGCAGACCCTGCTGGTCTTCATCCGCGCCCGGGCCCTCGCCGACGAAAACCAGTTTCGCCTGCGGGTTGCCCGAGCCGAATACGATCTTGTTTCGCTTCTCGCACAGCCGGCAGCGTTTGCAGTCCCCGATGTCGGCCAGAATCCGCTCCAGCGTGTCGTCCTCGGGCGCGAACTCAAGCAGGGTCGGCAATGTTTGCAGAACCGGGGCCCGGTACGCCGGCTTGGCCAAGGCGGCCTCCGCCGAGGTTGTTCGCGGGGGAGTTCCCGCAACGGCGGCACGCAGCTGCGCGCGCTCGGGTTCGACGTCATGGTCCGCTTCGGGAATGTTCAGCTGTCGGATGCCCAGGTCCCGGTAGAATTCGAGGCGGCGCTTCAGGGATTCTCGATCCATAACGGCAGCGACCGGGATTCAGCTCTCTTTGTGATGGAGAGCGAGCCGCAGCTTCAGGATCTGATCTAGAACCTGGTCCGCGATCACGCGCTTCGGCGCCTTGGCGAGACGCAGGTTCTCACCCGTCCGCTGGATAAGAACGACTTCGTTCTCTTCGGATTCGAACCCCGTCCCATCCTGCGAAACGAGGTTCGCCACCACCATGTCGCAGTTTTTTGATTCGAGTTTTCGCCGCGCTTCCGAAACCAGATTCTCAGTCTCCGCGGCGAATCCAATCAGGATCCGATCCTTCTTGCGCTGGCCGATCTCGGCCAGAATGTCGGGCGTCGGCTCCAACTCCAGCGAATAGCGCAGGGAGGTCTTCTTCACCTTCTGGCGAGGCACGTTTGCCACGTAGTAATCAGCGACGGCGGCGGACTTGACGACGATGCTCGACTCGTCGAGCCGGCTCATCACCGCATGGTGCATCTCAAGGGCGGTTTGCACCTGAGTCAATTCCACGCCTTCGGGAGCGGGCAAGTGAACCGGGCCGCTGACCAGGATGACCCGCGCGCCACGGCAAACGGCAGCCTCCGCGAGCGCATACCCCATCTTGCCGCTGGACCGGTTCGATATGAAACGGACCGGGTCCACGGGCTCGCGCGTCGGCCCAGCCGTGACGAGCACTG
>JBEKHU010000570.1:0-3240 GCA_050012115.1 Bryobacteraceae bacterium
TGGTCCTCCAACAGCCACTACTCCCTCCTCGGCGGACTGCGCGGCGCCGCCCAATTGGTCAGCTATGAAGTCGCGCTCTCGTTGGCCCTTGTCTCGGGCGTCATGGCCGCTGGCACCCTCTCCCTGACCGGCATCGTCAACGCCCAGCTCCACCGCGGCGTCTGGTTCGTCTTCGACAACTTCGGCCTGATGATCGTGCCCTTCATGGTCTACTTCATCAGCTCCATCGCCGAAACCAACCGCGCCCCCTTCGATCTGCCCGAGGCCGAAAGCGAGCTCGTCTCCGGCTACTCCACCGAGTACAGCGGCTTCCGCTGGTCGATTTACTTTCTCGCGGAATACACCGCCATGTTCGTCGTCGGCAGCGTCGCTGTCACCGTCTTCTGGGGCGGCTGGCTGCGCCCCTTCCCGGGCGTCGCCTGGCTCGCCGCTCCGCTTGACTACGGCGGCCCGCTGCTGGTCTTCGGCCTCACCGGCGCGCTCTGCCTCTACCTGGTGAAGAAGCAGCCCATCCGCGGCTACACTATCGCCATGGTCTGCCTGGGGCTGGCCTTTTTCGCCATCGCCGCCCTGTTCCTCATCCCGGCCGTGAACGCGCCGGCCGCACCCGTCTTCTGGTTCCTGCTCAAGCTCTTCCTCATGCTCTACATCATGATCTGGCTGCGCGGCACCTTCCCCCGCTACCGCTACGACCAGCTCATGAATATCGGCTGGAAAGTGATGATCCCCACCGCCCTCGGCGCGATCTTCGTCAACGCCCTCGTCGGCATGCTCCGCTCCTGAGCCGCCTGTTTCCGAGCCGCCCGTTTCTGAGCCGCGACTGTCAAGGAGCGGTCTGCTCATGGCCGCTCGTCCGCTCGACCTTGAGCTATCCTCGAACCATGTACGTGCGCCTTCTCCCATTGGTTTGTCTGCTAGCCGGCTGCGCCCTGGCACAGAATTGCACGCCCGGATGCCTCGCGCAATCGAATTCGGCCACGATCGACGCCGACGGCACCGCGCGGGTCACCCGCGTGATCCAAGTGCCTTCGACCATTAGTCCGGAAGCCCGCACCCTGGTCGGGAAACAGCCTGGTCCCGCCGCGAAAAACCTCGAAGAGAACCGGGCCCGCACCGACACTTTCCGCAAGACGCGTTCGGCCGAGGCCCGCAAACTCTACCCCGTCAGCATCGAGGAGCAGGTGATCGGCGGTGTCCGCACCGACGTCATAACTCCTCTTAAACTCGCGGACGCAAAGCGCGGCCGCGTGCTGATCAACGTGCACGGGGGCGGCTTCGTAACAGACTCGGGATCCCTGGTCGAGGGCATCCCGATCGCGAATCTGACCGGCACGAAGGTCGTTTCGGTTTACTATCGCCTCGCGCCCGAGCACCCATTTCCGGCGGCTGTTGACGACACCGTGGCTGTCTACAAAGAGCTGTTGAAGACTTACAAACCCGAGCGCATCGGACTGTTCGGGACCTCCGCCGGGGCCATTCTCACCGCCGAAACCGCCGTGCGGGTTCGCCAACTCGGACTGCCCCTGCCCGCCGCGCTCGGCGTCTTTTCTGGTCTCGGCGACCTCGGCGGTTGGGATGATTCCCGTGCGCTGTTTACGCTCAGCGGCTTCGGCGGCCCGCAACCTGAGAAACCCCGCGAGCCGGGCGCGTATGTCGGGAAGACCGATCCGAAGAACCCCGTCCTCTCGCCCATTTATGCCGACCTGAAGGGCTTCCCGCCAGCGCTCTTCGAGACCAGCACCCGCGACATCCTGCTCAGCGGAACCACCCTCCTGCACAGGGCTTTTCTGCGCGCCGGCGTCCCGGCGGAACTCGTCGTCTTCGAAGCGCTGCCCCACGCCTTCTGGTACGACTACCGCCTGCCCGAGACCAAAGAGGCTCTGGGCATCATGGCCGCATTCTTCGATCGGCGCCTCGGCAAGTAGGCGCCTCCGGCATCGTCCCGCCTGGCGCACGCTCCGACGGGTCGCGCCTCAAAAGCGCCGTCCCGCAACCTACCCTTTCTGATTCATGCGGCTCAGGGGTGAGCGCCGGCGGAGATTCGCTGCACTCGGATCTCCTTCTCGCGCTTGCGTGTCCGGGCGATTTCGTAGGAAACCTGCATCCGCATGAGCGTGTCCATCTTCACGCCGAAGGCCTTTTCAACCCGCAGGGCCATCTCACCCGACAGCCCGGCCTTGCCGTTCAACAGGCTGGACAGCGCCGGGCGGGAGACGCGCAGCGCCGCCGCCGCGGCCGTCACCGTCAGGCCCGCGGGCGCGATGATCTCCGTGCGGATGAAATCTCCAGGGTGTGGCGGGTCCTTCATGGGCATGGCGGCTCCTTTTTTCCTCAGTGGTAATCTTCCAGATTCAGGTCGGAGATTTCGCGCTCTGTCCGGTCGATGCGGAACGTCAACCGCCGGTTCCGGGTGACGCTCAGGCTCCACGCGCCCTGACGATCGCCGGCCAGCGTGTGCGCCTTCCAGGCCGGCAGAGAACGCAGTTCCTCCGGATCCCCCATCCCGTCGAGGAAAGCGAACATCTTGCGCAACTTGTCCACTGTGTCCGGCGGAACGCCCTTGGCGCTGCCTTCTTCGTAGAGCCGCTTGAGGCCCTTGTGAGCGAAACTGCGTATGTTCACCGGGGAATCTGTAGCCTGTAGCTTAACACTTATCACCCCGCGCCGCAATCCGCTGCTGGTCAGGGCCTGCGCCCGGCATCAGGAGAATGATCACCGTGCCGCCCCGCCGTTGCCTCCAAACCACCTCAGAATAGCCGCGAGAACTCCGTGAATTCGGGCCGGTGGGTTAACCAAGTTCGGTGCTCAGGTCGGTTCATCATGATTCGGACTTGGGCCGGTGGGTTAACCACGGGCGGTGCTCAGGTCTGTTCATCATTCGTATTCGTGCCTGTGGAAATGTGGGAATCGCCCCGGGCGATTTCCAAGGGCGGTGTGAAAGAGTGGGAAACCTGCTTCAGGTTTTCCACTCTTTCCACGGTCCGTCATTTCCACAGGCTCAGTGGGCCCTCCCGTCCAGCCAAAACCCGGTCAAAAACACCGTGATTTCACCGTACCCGGCGAAACACGGTGAATTGTCGATAAGTCCTTTAGATCACCGTAGATACACGGTGAAGATGCAAAAATGTGCCTGTTAATGTGAATAAGTCCTTTGTTTGCCACAGATCCACCGTGACGCACGGTGCAGCGTGTTAATGTGGCGCCTTAATGTTCGTAACTCCAATCATTGCAACACATCCA
>JBEKHU010000571.1:0-3240 GCA_050012115.1 Bryobacteraceae bacterium
CTGGTTGGGGTCGCCGGGCTTGGGGGTGCGGGCGGGGTCGAAGAGGAGATAGTGGGCCACGAGCAGGTCGAGGTGGCCGTCGCGGTCGTAGTCGAAAAAGGCGCAGCCGGTGCTCCAGCGAAAGGGGCCGGCGAGGCCGCGCTCTTTAGTCTCATCGCGGAAGGTGCCGTTGCCCTGGTTGTGCCACAGGACGTTGTGGCCCCAGGCGGTGACAAAGAGATCGACGTTGCCGTCGTCGTCGACGTCACCGGCGCAGACGCCCTGGCCCCAATCGGAATGGGTGATGCCGGACTTGGCGGTGACGTCCTCGAAACGCAGGCCGCCGAGGTTGTGGTAGAGGAAATGGGTCGGCGCGGGCGCGGAGGAGTCGAAGCGGTCGCCGTTGACGAAGAAGAGGTCGGGCAGGCCGTCGTTATCGTAGTCGAAGATGGCAACGCCCGTGCCGGTGTTCTCGACGATGTAGGTCTGCTGGACTTCGGAGCCGGAAACGTTGACGCCGGTGAGGCCGGCCTTTGCGGCGAGGTCCTCGAAACGCACGACGGGCGCTTTCATGCCCGCGGGGAGCGGGCGGCGGGGCAGGGCGGCCTTCGAGCCGGAGGTCATCTGCGAGTGGGCGTACTGGGTCGCGAAGAGCGCCAGAAGCGCCGCCGCGGCGGCAAACGCAAGAGCGGACTTGGACGTCACGGGCGACCGGCTCCGCGAGGAGTCTCGAATGGCAGCAGGCTGAGAAGCGAACAGAGCATGGGCGCGTTGCTCATCCCATCATTTCATCATCGGCAGATCGGTTTCTGACCAGCGGCACCTCGTCACCAATTCCGCAGCGATGATCACTCATCGACGAGCTGGCGCTGGAGCGCGCGGAACTCGGGCACGGAGCGGACGTAGTCCGTGATGTTGGGGATGGCCGTAGCGGCGAGGCGGCGGGCCTTGTCGGGATCGCGCTTGGCCAAGGCCGCGAGAAGCTCGTAGTCTTCGATGCCCTCGCGCATGGCCTCCAGCCGAATCGAGCTGAGGACCGAGTTATGGGCGGGGTCCGGATAGACGATGGCGTTGTCACCGGCGGGCAGCAGCGTTTCGTTGTCGTTGATGACGGGCTGCACGTCGAGGAACGGCTCGGGGCCCCAGTAGTTGCCGCCCCAGTGGAGGAAGCCGGTGAAGCCGTGGCGGAAGTTGAACCAGTGCAGCAGGCGCACCTTGAGCAGCGAGATATCGATGAAGCGGTTGAGGTGGCGGCCCTGGGGCGCGATGCAGGTGTAGAACCAGGCCTGGCCGCCCTTGGCGACGTGGGAGTGAATGGTATCGAGCTTCTGATCGAACGAGCCGAGCACGGGCACCCAGATGTCGCTGACGTCGGCGAAGAAGCTGATGTCCTGGTCCAGGCCGACGGCGTCGATGGTCGGAATGCCGGGCAGGTTCTTGCGGATGAGCGTGGCGTAGTGATTGTAGATGGGGCGCTCTTTGTCGTGGGGCTCGTCGTGGACGTGCTGAATGAAGCGCGCGGTCCAACCCTTTTCCTTGATGTGCGCGTAGAGCGCGGGGAGGAAGGTGTTGAGGAACTGCTCGGCGCGCGGGTCGGTGGTGTCGAGGTCCTTCTTGACCACCTTACCCTGCTCGATGACGTAGGACGGCACGATCATCGAACCGTCATAACTGTTGGCGCGGCGGCCCATCAGATGGCCGCCCTCGATCGTGCCGAGAAGGCCGGCTTTCTCGAAGGTATCGACCCAGCGATCAAGCTTCGCAAAGTCGTAGCGGATGCGGCCGCCGTCGATCTTAGTTTCGACCAGGCTGTAGACGGGCGTGATGAGAACATTCTGGCGATGTTCGGCCATGACGCGGCCGATGTTGGAGAGCAGACGCCAGTAAGCATCGGGGTCCTGGCCGAGCTTGAAGTGGCGGCGCAGGGAGCGCTCATCGAGGTCGAACCAGTTGGTGACGCGCAGCGTCTGGACGGCGGGCACGACGGCCTTGGTGACTTTGACCGTGAAGGGCAAGCGGGCGATGCGGGCATCACCGGCGGAGCACGACAGGGCGCCCGAGTACTCGCCGGGCGTGGTGTCGGGCGGGGCGTAGAGGGTGACCCAGACCGACTCGGTGCGCTTGGGTTTCAGACGGAAGGGGAAATCCACCAGGAGCGGATCGGGATAGAGGGCAGGCGCGGGCCGGACCAGTTCGTCCTCGGGCGTATCGGGCGGATTGGAGGCCACCGGCACATAGCCCGCGTGCCGCACCTCGGCCGTGATGGGGCCGGGCATTTCCAGCGTGGCCTTCAGGTCCGCGATGCCGCTTGGGCTGCGAACGGCGAACTGGAGGGTAGCGTGGCCGTTGCGAGCGACGAGGGGGACCGTGTCGCCGGACTGGGAGGAGTCCCGGGTGTCGTCGGGGAAGACCTTGACCAACGGGTCGACCCGCCAGCATTTCAAACGGGCATCACCGCAGGCGGCGAGCGCTAGCACGCAAAGGAAGAGCAGGATGTGCTTGATCATGGCTTGGGCCTCACTTCAAGGATACGGTACTCATATCCGTCCAGTTGGGTGACCAGCGAGCCGTCGGTCAAAGCCTTGGCATCGACGGTAACGGCCTTTCCGGTGGCGGTGTCGGTGACAGCCAAATGACCGGAGCGGAACGCGATTGCGTCAGATTGAACCCGGAGGACGATGTTCTTGCGCGGCTCGGGGCTGGTGTTGGAGACGACGAGGAGGGCCTGGTCGGGCTTGTCGTATAAGGCGCCGTAGACGTCGTCCCAACCGGTCCGGACGAGGCCGGAATCGGCGTTGCGGAAGCGGTAGTCCTCCAACTTATAAGGTTTGAAGGCGCGGAAGAGTTTCAGGGTGGCTTCGGTCACATCGTCGGCCACGCCGCCAGCCCAGGGGAACATGCCCAAGACGACGAGTTGAGAGATGTTGTTGCGGTTGCGTTCGAGAGCGCGATCCTCGCGGTAGGAGGGGCAGGGGGAGCGCGGGAGGCTCTCGGCGAGGACGGTGACCAGAGGCGCCTGGCCCATGCGCATGAAGGACTCCGCGTCGGAGATCTCCTCCATGTTGACAACGAGGTCGCCGAAGTTCTCGAAGGCGATGGAAGGCATCAAGCCGTAGAGATGGACGATCAGCGTGCCCTGGGGTTGAATCAGGCGGCGGGTCCAGGCGAGGAGGTCGATGACGCCATCGGTGCCGAGGTGGAGCTTGGGGTTGTGCTTGCGGTTGTCGCAGGGCAACTGCATGACCCAGTCGTAGTAGATGC
>JBEKHU010000572.1:0-3236 GCA_050012115.1 Bryobacteraceae bacterium
GGTCATCGCCGACTCCGTCGAACTGGTCACCCGCGGCCACATGTTCGACGGCTTGGTCTGCCTGGTGGCTTGCGACAAGACCATCCCCGGCGCCGCGCTGGCGCTCCTGCGATTGAACATCCCCGGCGTGATTCTCTATGGAGGCTCGATCCTCCCCGGCCGCTATCAGGGCCGCGATGTGACTATTCAGGAGGTCTTTGAGGCCGTGGGCGCCTATGCCGCCGGCCGCATCTCTGAGTCCGAGTTCAAGCAGATCGAGGACTGCGCCTCGCCCGGCGCGGGCGCGTGCGGCGGCCAGTTCACCGCCAACACCATGGCCACCGTGATGGAACTGATCGGGCTTTCGCCGATCAACACCGCCATGGTCCCGCAGGCCGATCCGCGTAAGAACGACGTCGCCGCCTATTGCGGCCGCGTGATCCTCGATGCGGTGCGCAACGAACTCCGGCCGCGCGACATCTGCACTCGCCCGGCCTTTGAGAACGCCATCGCCGGCGTCGCCGCCACCGGCGGCTCCACCAACGCCGTGCTACACCTGCTGGCCATGGCCAACGAAGCCGGCGTGGCCTTGAGCATCGATGACTTCAATACCGTCAGTGAGCGCACGCCGCTCCTGGTCAGCCTGCGCCCGGCCGGCGAGTACGTTGCCGCCGACGTCGATAAGGCCGGCGGCATCGGCGTCATCGCCCGGCGCCTGGTGGAAGGCGGTTATGCCGACCCCTCGGCCCTGACTTGCACCGGCAAAACGCTCGGCCAGGAAGCCGCCGCCGCCACGGAAACCCCGGGCCAGCAGGTCGTCCGGCCGCTCACGAATCCGATCAAGGCCAGCGGTGGCCTGGTCATCCTGCGCGGCTCGCTCGCGCCCGAAGGCGGAGTCATCAAGGTGACCGGCCTCGACCGCAAACGCCACCAGGGCCCGGCCCGCGTCTTCAACTCCGAAGAGGACACCATGCACGCCGTCACCGCCGGAAGCATCCAGCCCGGCGATGTCGTCGTCATCCGATATGAGGGGCCCAAGGGCGGACCGGGCATGCGCGAGATGCTCGGCGTCACCAGCGCCATCGTGGGAGCGGGCCTCGGCGATTCGGTGGCGCTGCTCACCGACGGCCGTTTCTCCGGCGCGACGCACGGCTTCATGGTCGGCCACGTGGCCCCGGAGGCCTACATGGGCGGCCCGATCGCCCTGGTCGAGGACGGCGACCCGGTGCTCATCGACATCACGGAACGCCGCATTGAGCTACTGGTCGATGCCGCCACCCTGGCTGCCCGCAAGGCCAAATGGATCGCCCCCGATCCGGCTTTCCGCACGGGCGTCATGGCCAAGTACATCAAGCTTGTGAGTTCGGCCGCCGAAGGCGCCGTGACCAGTAAAGTCTTCTGAACCGGCTAAAGTCTTCTGAACCGGCGCTTATTCAGAATCGTTTTCTTCAACCGGCTCTTTGGGTTGCGGCAAATTCTCGCCGTCTGCCGCTTCGCTTTCAGGGAGCGCTTGCGGTACCGCCTGGCGATGCATGCCCACCGCGTCCGCCATGGCCCGCACCAGCGCCGGCACGCCGTCGCCGGTCACGGCCGAGATGCGGAAGCACGGCATGCCGTGTTCCGCGGCCTTCTTCTCAACCCGCTCGACCAGTTCCGGATCCTGCGCCGCGTCCATCTTGGTCGCCGCGACGAACATCGGCTTGCGTGCCAGCGTCGGGCTGAAGCTCGCCAGTTCGTTCAGGATTACGTCGAAGTCGTGCGCCGGATCGCGGCCACTGGCGCCGCTCACGTCCACCAGGTGCAGCAGCAGGCCGGTGCGCTCGATGTGCCGCAGGAAGCGGTCGCCCAGGCCATGGCCCTCGTGCGCGCCTTCGATCAGCCCCGGAATGTCGGCCACCACGAAGGTGCGCTCGTCGTCCGCCTGGACCACGCCCAGGTTCGGCTCGAGCGTGGTGAACGGATAGTCGGCGATCTTGGGGCGCGCGGCCGAAATGCGCGAAATCAGCGTGGACTTGCCCGCGTTCGGGAATCCAACCAGCCCGACGTCAGCTAAGAGCTTTAATTCCAAACGGATGCGATGTTCCTGGCCGGGACGGCCGGGCTCGTGCTTGGTCGGAGCCTGGTTGGTGGAGGTGGCAAAATGCTGGTTGCCGCGCCCGCCGCGCCCGCCGTGGCACACGATAAAGCGGTCGCCGTGCTCCACAAAGTCGTGCAACTGCTGGCCGGTGTCCCAGTCCCAGGCGATCGTGCCCACCGGCACGGGCAACTCGGTGTGTTCACCGTTGCGCCCGCTGCGGTTGCTGCCTTCGCCGTGCCGCCCGCGCTCCGCCTTGTGCTCCGGGTTGAAGCGGAAGTGCAGCAATGTGTTGTAGTTGCGGTTGGCCACCAGGACGATGTCGCCGCCCCGGCCGCCGTCGCCGCCGCTCGGGCCGCCCTTGGGAACGAACTTCTCGCGCCGGAACGCCAGGCAGCCGTCGCCGCCGTCGCCGGCCTTCAAACGGATGATGACTTCATCGACAAACAACATGGTTGCGAAATCCCGGTCCCGAACAACACAAAGGCCGCCGGAGCCGGAGCCCCGGGCGGCCTCAAAAAGAAATCAGGTACGAGCAGCCTCAGGCGTCCAGGGGCAGGATGCTGACGTATTTGCCCATGCGGCCCCGGTCGCGCCAGGCAACCGTGCCGTCGACCTTGGCAAACAGCGTGTCGTCATTGCCGACTCCGACGTTCTCGCCCGGCTTGTAGCGCGTGCCGCGCTGCCGCACGATAATCGATCCGCCCGAAACCACCTGGCCGCTGAAGAGCTTGATCCCCAGACGCTGGGCGTTGGAATCGCGCCCGTTTTTGGAACTGCCAAGACCTTTTTTGTGCGCCATAATTCCCCTCGCTCCTTAGGCCAGTATCTCTTCGATCTTGATCGTGGTCAGGGACTGCCGGTGCCCGATTGTCTTCTTGTACTGCTTCTTGCGGCGGAACTTGAAAACTATTTCCTTGGCGCCACGGCCCTGCTTGGCGATGGAGGCCTTGACCTTGGCCGCCGCCGCCGCATCGCCCGTGAGCAGCTCGCCGGAGTCGGTGCCGACGGCCAGCACCGTGCCGAATTCCACCGCCGCGCCGGCCTCGCCGGCTAGCTTCTCCACTTGTAGAGTGTCGCCGGGGGCCACCCGGTATTGCTTGCCGCCCGTTTCGATAACTGCGTACATGTTCGTATTCCTTTGAAATTCACCGGGGCCTTTTGGGGAAGCGATCCGGGAGGA
>JBEKHU010000573.1:0-3233 GCA_050012115.1 Bryobacteraceae bacterium
CGCTGAAACAGAGCGACAACGGGGAGTGGACCGGCTACGCCGGCACGCTCTGGCACCCCAGCGTCGAAGAGGTCCGCAACATCGTGCCCGTCACGCTCGACCCCGGCGCCGACCTGCGCGGCGTCGACCCGGTGCTGCGCCAGGTGAAGGTCCATCCCCTCAAGGGCGTGCTCTACGACCAGCTCACCCGCGAGCCGCTGACCCATGCCACGGTCGGCTTGCGCGTCGCCGGCGCGGCCCCGGTCGAAGTGCTGGCCCCGCGCGCGGTGGATGAGGAAACCGGGGCTTTCGAATTCCCGTCGCTGCCCGAGGAAGACTACGACCTGCTGGTCTATCGCGGCGATCCGGGCATGAACCTGCCCTGGCCGGTGCGCATCAGCCTGGGTGGAACGCCGCTGCAGACCGAGCGCCTCTTCGTGCCCGGCTCGGACCCGGTGGTGGATGCCTTCTGGACGCGCCTCGGGCACACCGCGGAAGATGGCGTCGGCGTCCTGGTCCCGGCTTGGACGGCGTGGTCGGGCCGCCTCTCCTTCCACGGATCCCTCAAGCCGGACCAGGGCGGCCCAGATCTGGACAACTACCTGCGCACCGAGGTCCGGCTGATCCCGCTCGATCTGCCGGAATTCACCCCGGTCATCGCCAGTTTCGATCCACGCCGGCCGCAGGTCGATCAGGACGGCCTGCGCCGCGGCTTCGACCTGCAATCGCCGCTCCTGCCGCCGGGATCCTACGCGCTGGAAGTCGCCGTCCCCGAAGGCTGGTTCCTGGAGTCGATCACCAGCGGCTCCTACGACCTCCTGAAGCGCGAGAGCGCCGCCGATGGCGTTCTCATCACGCCCTCCATGCCGGGCGTCGAGATCAACCTCCAACGCGGCGGCGCGACAGTCGAGGGCCTGGTCGCCAATCGCAAGAGCGAACCCCTTCCCAACGCCACGGTCTGCGCCGCATCCGACGAAGCCTGGCGCCGGCGCCAGCCCGGCGGAGCGTTCTGCGTGCGCGCCGACAGCGACGGCAAGTTCCGCTCGCGCTGGCTCAGCCCCGGCCCTTGGCGCGTCTGGGCCTTCCCCAAGAAACCGCTGGAGCGGCCCGGCAGCGAGGCCTTCGAAACCCGCTACGCCCGCACCGCCCGCCCGCTCGACGTGCCCCCGGAGGCGGGACTTCTGCGCCTCACTCTGCTCGCCGCCGAATAGCGGGCGGCTTGAAGATCCCGGCCCGCTTCTCGGATCGATAGGGACGGCCCACTCGCTCCCATGCGCGGGCAGCGGATTCCAGATATAACAGTCGTGGAGTCCATGACGCCGACATCGTCTTCGAGTAGCCGCGGGTCGCGGTGGTTTCACATCGCCTTGCGTTTGCTGGCGATCGTTTTCGCGGTAGCCACGGTGCTCTATACCTGGTTCCGGATAGACGCTCTCTGGCTGGATCACGCTCCCGCCGTCGAACTCGGTCTCGAATTCCCGTACCAGCCGTCTCAGCGCGCCTGTGTCGTGACCAGCATGAAGCCCGGCAGTCCGGCGGAGAGAGCGGGATTGAGGGTCGGAGACCAGGTCATCGCCTTCGACGGACGACGCGTTGCGAGCCAGTTCGACCAGAAAAGAGCCTATCAGCGTCATGCGCCCGGGGATTCCGTTCGCCTGACCGTTCTGCGCCCGGGCCAAACCGCTCCACTCGAGTTAACCGGCGTCTTCCGGCTCAATTCGCAGCTGGACGTGGCTCCTGGCAGTCTGCAGGACGCCGCCGACAGGCTTGTGCAGAACTCGCTTCCGCTGGCTTTCGCGGCCGTCGGACTGATCATTCTGCTGCTGCGCCCGGAAGACCGCAACGTCTGGCTGCTGGCCTGCTTCTGCGCCGGCATCATTGCGGCGGCCGGATTCCCGGGTGATTTTCAGACAGTGCCGGCGCCACTGCGCCCTTGGGCGGAAGCGTACAAAGGGTTCTTCTCGGGCATGTTGGGAGCCTCGTTTTATTTCCTGTGCGCGGTCTTTCCGGCGCGCTCGCCGATCGACCGGCGGCTTCCCTGGATCAAGTGGGTTGGGGTCGTCCTCGGATTGGCGTTGGCTGGCGAGATGCGGTACCCGGATGTTTCGCCGCCCATCCGCACTTTCTCGAGGCTTTTGCCCCCCCACGCCAGCCTGCTGGTCGCATTCGGCATTGCGCTCACTTTTCTTGTACTCGGGCTCGTTTCGCTGGCCGCCAACTTCTTCTTCGCCCGCGAACCGGAATCGCGCCGCAAGATCCGCGTGATCTTCTGGGGAACCGTGGCCGGCATCGGCCCTTCATTAATCCGAACGGGTGCCGAGCACTACATCGGTTTCCAAACGCCGGCTTGGCTGGGAATGATCCTCAATGCCCTACTGCTGCTGGTCCCAGCCTCATTCGCCTACGCCGTCTTCAAGCAGCGCGTGCTCGATATCCCCGTCTTGCTGCGGCGCAGCGCGCGCTACGTGCTGGTGCAGCGCGGCTTCCTGATCGTGCTGTGTTTTGTCAGCTTCGGCTTGATGCTGTTGTTCGCAACCTCGCTGGCGCATCTGCCGCTGACGATCGAGATGGGCCACTCCACCAGCACCGCGCTGGGCGCGGTATTCGGCACCGCGCTGCTGTGGGGCGGGTCGCGCGTCCACACGCGCGTGAGCGGGAGGATCGACCGCGCGTTCTTTCGCAGCGCCTACGACGCCCGGGTCATCCTGGAGAATCTGGCGGAAACCTCGCGCACGGCCGCTAACCGCGAGGCGCTGGCGCAACTGCTTCTCAACCAGCTCAACGCGGCGCTCCAGCCGGCCTCTCTGGTGGTCTATCTGGCCATCGACAACGACGCCCTGGGCGCCGCCGCGGGCGTAGCGCCGCCCGAGCTTCAAACCATTCGTTGCACGTCGCCGCTGCTCGTGGAACTGGCCCGCCAGGGCGAGCCTTGGGAACTGCCGCCGGCTGGTCTCGAGAACGATCCCAAGACGGCGGTGCTGGCGCCGCTTCATTCCGGCTGCCTGGTCCCCATCCTGGTTCGCGATGGCCGGCTGGTGGGACTGCTGGCGCTCGGTCCGCGCTTGTCCGAGGAGCCCTACTCCGGCGAAGATAAACGTCTGCTGGCTTCGGTAGCCAGCCAGGCGGGCATGGCGCTAGAAAATTTCCGTCTGGCCGAAGACATCGCGGAAAAGCTGGAAGCCGAGCGCCGCACCACGCGGGAAATGGAGATCGCCAAAGAGGTTCAGACCAGGCTGCTGCCGCAGACCGCGCCG
>JBEKHU010000574.1:0-3227 GCA_050012115.1 Bryobacteraceae bacterium
TCGCCGCTGGCGCCGACGCTGCCGCGCGACGGCACCACCGGCGTAACGCCGCGGTTGAGCATGTCGCACAGCCGCTCCGCGATCACCGGCCGGATGCCGGAGAGGCCCTTGGCCAGCACGTTGGCGCGGATCAGCATCATCGCGCGCACCGTTTCGACAGTGAGCGGCTCGCCGACGCCGCAGGCATGTGAGCGCAGCAGATTCTGCTGCAACCGCGCCAGGTCCTCGTGCGGGATGCGCGCGCTCGAGAGATACCCGAACCCGGTGTTGACGGCGTAAACCGGCTCGTCGCCCGCGGCCAGACGTTCGACCGTCGCGCGCGAGGCGCGCATGCGTTCTAGAGCATCGCCGGCGAGGGAGACTCTTGCGCCGCCGCGCGCCACGCGGGCCACCTCTTCGAGGTTCAACTGAGAGCCTGTTAGAACAACCACTGCTCCCATATCGTAAACCCCCGCTATGCTCAGGAGGGGGACAGCGCCCCGGGAACCGGATGGCGAGACGCCCGTTTGAGGAAACCGCGCTGGCCGCGCCCTATGCCGGGCTGGGCGTGCTGCCGGTGTGCGTCGTGCTGGACCATGTGCGCAGCATGTACAATGTCGGCGCGTTTTTCCGTTCCGCCGACGGCGTGCGCACCGAGCGCTTATACCTCTGCGGGATCACCGCCAGGCCCATCCAACCCGCCGTCGCCAAGACCGCCCTGGGCGCCGAGGCCAACGTCGCCTGGGAGCACTACTACGACGCGCTGGTACCGCTGCGCATGCTGGCCGCGCGCGGCTATCAGATCGCGGCCATGGAGACTTCCGACGAGGCGGTGGATCTTTTCGACTGGCAGCCTCGCTGGCCGGTTTGCGTGGTCTTCGGCAACGAAGTGGACGGCGTCGGCGATGCGCTGCTGGCGGCCTGCCATGTGCAAGTGCGGCTGCCGATGCGCGGCGTGAAGCATTCGCTGAACGTCGCCACCGCGGGCGGCGTCGTGCTGTACGAGCTTCTGAGGAAGTACCGGCGGGAACGAGAGGGACGCCAGATCGCCGCTCCCGGCGAGCGCTGCCGGGCTGGTGTTCCGCGATAGGATAGACAGCCATGAGCCAATGGAATCGTCGTCAAGTCCTCGCAGCCGCGGTCGGCGCGCCATGGATCGCTTCCGCCTCTGCACCGGCCGGCGCGGGGGCGCCGATTCGGAGCGTGCAGGCCGGTTCTCCCGTGCCTCTTGCGGACAACTCCGGAGACACCTGGGTGGCCGCATGGGCCGATGACGGCAACCTCTACTCGCCTTCCGATGACACAGACGGTTTCCACAAAGCCGGCAGCGCCAACATCGCTTTCAACCGTATCGACGGGAGTGATCCGCTGAAGCTCAGCGGCGTCACGGTGAACACGATGCGGGACTATGGCCAAGCCGGTGCGCGAGGACCCGATGGCTGCACCTGGAAATCCAGCGGGTGTTCGTCGATAGACGGTGTGCTGTATTGGGTCGTCGCGCGGCATAAGTATGGCGAAGTATCCGGCGATGCCAGCATGCGTCAACCCGCCTCGAACGCCAGCATCATTAAGTCCACCGATCTCGGGCTGACCTGGACGCGCCCGGCCAAGGAGAACTACGACGCGCCGATGTTCTCCGGATCGCACTTCGCGACACCCTACTTCATTGAGTACGGCCGGGACCGGACCGTTGCCGACGGAGCGGACCGCTACGTCTATGCCATCTCGAACAATGGTTTCTGGGACAACGGCGACGACATGGTGCTGGGCCGCGTGCAACGGGACAGGATCGGGGCCCTCAACGCGTCCGACTGGAGGTTCTTTGCGGGCGGCGACGGCGGCCGCGAGTCGTCCTGGTCGTCGAAACCGGCCGACACGAAACCGGTTCTCGAACAACACGGGAAACTGGGCATGACCGGCGCGGTTTACTTACACGCACGCCGCCGCTACCTGATGGTCGGCTGGTACTACCCCGCGGGCGGAGGGAAGATCAAGGACGCTTGCACCAAGACCGCTTGGGACTTCTATGAAGCCGCCCATCCTTGGGGGCCGTGGACGCGCATCGGTTCGCGGGAGTTTTCTCCTCAGGGCTACTACTCGCCCGAAATCTGCCCGAAGTTCCAGTCGGACGGCCGGGTCTACGCGTTCACGGCAGGCAATTGGAACAATCCGGATGTCTACCGGCTGACCGTGGTTCCGCTCGATCTCGCCTGAGGGCCGTGCGGACCAGGAAAGCTCGCGCCCGCTCGGACCGCTCGACGCTCTATGTTCACGGCGCGCACTTAGAGTACATTAGTTGAAACAGGCTTCGAGGGAGCGAGAGGAGAGCGCCTTGTTATTGCGTTTCTGGGGGACTCGCGGATCCATTGCCTCCCCCGGGCCGGCGACGGTCCGTTATGGCGGAAATACTTCCTGTGCGGAGGTAGTGACGCGGGCCGGGCAACGCTTTGTTTTCGATTGCGGCACGGGCGCCCGGGAACTGGGAAATCACCTGATGGCCGGCGAACCGAAACCGCTGACCGCCACCATCCTGCTCAGCCACACGCACTGGGATCACATCCAGGGATTCCCGTTTTTTGCACCCGTTTTCGAAGCCGGCAACCGCATCGCGGTTTGTGCGCCGCAGGGCGCCAACCGCACGCTGCCTGAAGTTCTCGCGGGCCAGATGGAGTACACGTATTTCCCCGTGGAGCTGAGCCAACTGGGAGCCAGCATCGAGTATCATGACCTATCCGAGGGAGTCCACGATCTCGGCGGCGTGCGCGTCCGCACGCGGTTCCTCAATCATCCGGCCATGACGCTGGGCTACCGGATCGAAGCCGATGGCGCAACGGTGTTGTACCTCTGCGACCACGAGCCCTATTGGGAACGGCTGTGGCGTTCGGACGCCGAGCCTGGCAAGCTGGAGTCCATTCTCCACGAGGGCGACCGCCGCCACGCCGCTTTCATGGAAGACGCCGATGTCGTCGTTCACGATGCCCAATACACTCCGGAGGAATACGCCACCAAGAAGAACTGGGGACACAGCACCTACTTTTACGCCACCCAGATTGCCGCGGCGGCGAATGTCCGGCGCCTGTTTCTGACGCACCACGATCCAGCCCACGACGACGATTTCCTGGACCGGATTGAGGAACGGGCGCGGGAACTCGCCGCCTCGCTCCGCTCGCCGCTCCAGGTGTCCTGCGCGCGGGAGGGGCACGAAGAAACGATCGCCAACGACGAGGCCGGCGCTACGCTCATTGCCG
>JBEKHU010000575.1:0-3226 GCA_050012115.1 Bryobacteraceae bacterium
GGAGTCTCGGCGCCTACCTGCAGGATGAATGGCGCCTGACCCGCCGCTTCACCCTCAACTACGGCCTGCGCTACGAGCGCATCAACCCCTTTACCGAGATTCGCAACCGCCTGAACGGCTTCGTGCCGAATGAGCAGTCGGTCGTGATGCCGAACGCGCCCACGGGCCTCGTCTTCCCGGGCGATCCCGGCATCGGGGCGGGCATCGCCCACGGCGATAACGCCTACATGCCGCGTGTCGGCTTCGCCTGGGATCCCACGGGCCACGGGGTGTGGTCCATCCGCTCCAGCTATGGCGTCTTCTTCGACCAGTTCGAAAACGGCGCCGGTACGGCCTCGCAGGTGCCGGTCAGCTCGCTGCCGTGGGCCCAGTTCGTCTCCTTCAGCGGGCCGTCGCTCAACTACGTGAATCCCTATCTCAACACCGGCCTTCCCGCGCCCAACAGTTTCGTCCAGCCCTCGACGGTCTTCGGGATCGACGCTTCGGCTCGCCCGCCCTACGCCCAGAACTGGAACTTCAGCATCCAGCGTTCACTGCATGGGCAATACCTTGTCGAGGTTCGCTACGTCGGGACCAAGGGCACCCACCTGCCGCGCAATATCGAAGCCAACCCGGCCGTCTACGGACCCGGCGCCAGCGCTCAGAATGCGGATCGGCGGCGCATCTACGCGAACTGCCCGCCGGGCGGGGGCCCCTGCCAGTTCACCACCATCGCCATGCTCTCCGACATCACCAACTCGACCTATGAGGCCGGCCAGGCGAGCATCTCGCGCCGTTACGCCTCGGGACTCGGTTTTAACGTCTCGTACTGGTTTTCGAAATCGCTCGACTACCTGTCGGCGATGAATCTCTCCGGAGCCGCGGCGAAATCGTTGACCGGCGAAAACGACCTGGCACAGAACCCCTTCGACCTGGCGGCGGAACATGGTCCCTCGCTGTTCGACGCGCGCCATCGCTTTGTCGCCAGCCTCAGTTGGGAACCGCGCCTCGCCAGGAATGCCGTGCGGCCCCTGCGTCTGCTGTTCGACGGCTGGCAGTTCAATTTGATCGGCACGCACAACTCGCCGGCGCCCTTCACTGTGGAGGACTCGACCAACGTTGCGCTTCAGGCCAATAGCCCGCCGATCTCGGGCTTTGCCGCCAGCCGCCCTAACCTGATCGCCGACCCCAACAGCGGCCCGCATACCGTGCACGAATGGGTCAGCCCGGCGGCCTTCCAGCGCCTCAATCCGCAGACCCAGGCGGGTCAGTTCGGCAACGAGGGCCGCAACGTCGTCCGCGGCCCGGCGTTCACCAACGCGGATCTGTCCCTGACGCGCATCTTCCGCATCACGGAGGGGACGCGCCTGCAGTTCCGCGCGGAGTCGTTCAACGTGGCCAACCATCCCAATTTCGGCCTGCCGGTGGCGGATCTGAACTCGCCCAATTTCGGGCAGATCTTCACCGCCGCCCCGCCGCGGCTGATGCAGTTTGCGCTAAAACTGATGTTTTGAGCCGCTGCGCCGGTTTGGGGAGGCAGACCTGTCATGACTGATGGCAAAAAACAAAAAATGGAACCCATGTTCCTGCCCGGTGTCGAGCACAATCCCCAGCCGGGCGCCTACACCGACAGTATCCGCATGCTGCAGGCCGCGGGCCAGGAGTACCCCCAGATCTGGCACATGTTCGCCTTCATGCCCGAAGCCACCCTGCATCTGGCTAGGTTCACCCAGGAGATCCTGCGTGAGCCGGCGCCGCTGAGTCCGGGCCTGCGGGAGTTGATCGCCGCATTCACCTCGGCCGGCAATCACTGCCCGTTTTGACTGAAATCGCACGCCGCGGTCGCGGCGGTTCTTCTCGAGCAGGAGCGCAACACGCCATCGGGCGGCGGGTCTTCGCCGCCGGTCAACGGCGAGGAACTCGTGGCCGGCGTCCTCCGCGACCTGGAGGATTCAGGCCTGAGCGATAGGGAGAAGGCGCTGTTCCGCTTCGTCGCCAAGGTGAATCACAATTCGCCGCGGATTTCAGCCGGAGACATGCAGCCCCTCTACGCCGTGGGCTGGGACGACGCGGCCATCTGGTACGCCATCACGGTTTGCTCGTTGTTCAACTTCTACAACCGCTGGATCGATGCCAGCGGCGTGCACGCGCTTTCGGACGAGGCTCATCGCCAGGGCGGCAAGCGATCGGCCGCCACGGGCTACGTCAGGAAATAGCGGGTTTCACGAACCCGCCGCGAGGAACGTGGCTCTCGGAAAGCACTCCACTCCTGCTTCGCTTGGTTCCTGTGCCGGTCCGCTTCAGCTACGCTGATACCGTTGGCAGACTCAGCCTGAGGTGGATTTCCATGCAATTCAAACGCAGGTTCATCCTGATCGCTGCCGCGCTGGGCGCGCTCGCGTTGGCCCTCCTGGCCGGGGCCGCCGGCGGCGCGGCCACGCTCCGCGACGCGGCCGCGGGGCGGGGGATCGCCATCGGGACCGCCGTGGCCGTGGCGCATCTCGGCGAGGAGCCCTATCGAACGGTCCTCGCGCGCGAGTTCAACCAGGTCGAAGCGGAGAACGAGATGAAATGGGGCTACCTCCGCCCGGCTCGCGTCCGCTTCCGTTTTGACGCCGGCGACCGTCTCGTGGAATTTGCCTCCGCGCACGTCATGAAGGTCCGCGGTCATGTCCTCCTGTGGCACCAATACCTTCCGAAGTGGCTCGCCGACGGCGGCTTCCAGCCCGGCGAACTGCGTGCTCTGCTGAACGAGCACATCACCACCGTCGCCCAACATTTTGCCGGCCGCGTCTATGCCTGGGACGTCGTGAACGAGGCCTTTGAAGCCAACGGCAGTCTGCGCGACAGTCTTTGGCGCAATAAGCCCGGCATCGGCGCGCCCGGCAAGTACGGTTATATCGAGGAGGCCTTCCGTATCGCGCATGAGGCCGACCCGGAGGCGCTATTGTTCTACAACGACTACGACGCCGAGGTTCGAAACGCGAAGTCCGATGCGATTTACGCCATGGTCCAGGACTTCAAACAACGCCGCGTCCCGATTCACGGCGTCGGCTTCCAGTGCCATTTCGAACAAAAGGGCGTCGATCGCGGCCGCTTTGTCGCCAACCTCAAGCGCTTCGCCGACCTCGGAGTTCAGGTGCAGATCACCGAACTCGACGTGCGCTTGCCGTTGCCGGCGGGCGCCGGACCAACGCCGGAACTACTCGCACAGCAGGCCGCGATCTATCGCCAGATCGTCGAGGCC
>JBEKHU010000576.1:0-3220 GCA_050012115.1 Bryobacteraceae bacterium
CGGCTCCGCGCCCAAACGGAAGAGGCTCCCGAGATCGATGTCGAGGACCGCGCCGCGACCCGCCTCCATCAGCGTGGGATGGAGTTCGAAGAGGCGGCCGAGCTCGACGCCGCGCCAAGTGATGGCCGCCGAGCGCGCCGGATGTTCGTAGGGACGAGCGGCAGCGGGTAAGGTCTCGCAACCGGGCATGAGGCACTCGGCGAGCCGCTTCAGTTCAAACAGCGCCGCGGCGCCGTCGCCCCGGGTGTAGATGGCGGCCATCATGTGCGGGATCTCCTGCGGCAGCACGCCGTCGTTCGGACTGCCGGCGGGAAAAGGCCGCGTGTCCCCACCGTGCTTGTGGATCTCGTAGCCGATTTCGAAGAGCCGGAATTCATCGAAGCGCTTGGCGTTTTCCAGCAGGTTGCGATGCAGGCCGGGCAACAGGCTGGTGCGCAACAGCGACTGTTCGCTGCTGATGGGATTCGCGACGCGCAGGTGCGCCGCCGGGTCGAAGCCGAAGCGCCGGGCCAGCTCCTCGCTGATGAAGGAGTAGTTCTGCACCTCGGTGAAGCCCTGCGCGACGCAGAGTTCGCAGACCTCATGCTGGAAGAAGCGCTGGCGGTTGATCCACGGTCGGGTGGCCGGCTGCAGCGGGGCGACGGACGGGATGGTGTCGTAGCCGACCATGCGCCCGATCTCCTCGAGCAGGTCGTCCTTAATGGTGACGTCCTTGGTGGCGCGCCAGGTGGGCACGGTGACGGCGCAGACGCCGGGGCCGGCGTCGGCCACGCCGAACTCGAGCGACTCGAGAATCCGGCGGACCTCGGCTGCCTCGACTGGACGGCCCAGCTTGCGGGCCACCCATTCCAGCGGCAAGTCGATGAGGCGCGTGGGCGCTGGGCCGCTCCAGTTGTCGATCAGGCCGCCCACCAGGCGGATGCCGGGGCACACCTCTTGGAGCAGCACGATGGCGCGCGAGAGGGCGCGCAGCGTGTTGACGGGGTCCTGCGCCTTCTCGAAGCGCATCGAAGCGTCGGAGCGCAGCTTGAGAGCGGAGGAGGTGCGGCGGATGCAGGCGGCGTCGAAGTTGGCGCTCTCGAGCACAATGCGCGTGGTCTCGGCGCCGATGGCGGAGTGCGCGCCGCCGATGACGCCGGCCAGTGCCACCGCGCCGGCGGCGTCGGCGATGACCAGGTTCGACGGGTTGAGGGTGTAGGTTTCGCTGTTGAGCGCATCGAGGACTTCGCCCTCCGTGGCGCGGCGGACGAAGATGGTCCGGCCGTGCAGCTTGTCGGCGTCGAAGGCGTGCATCGGTTGGGAGAGCCCGGCCAGCAGGAAGTTCGTCACGTCGACGATGTTCGAGATGGGATTCAGGCCGATGGATTGGAGCCGGGCCTGCAGCCACAGCGGTGAAGGACCGACCTTGACGTTGTCGAAAACCAGCCCCGAGTAGCGCGGGCAGAGGTCGTAGTCGAGGATCTCGACATTCCATTCATTGCCCGGCGCGGGCAAGAGCGAGAGATCGACGGGTTCGAAGAGCCGCTCTCCGGTGATGGCGGCGACCTCGCGCGCGAGGCCGTGATGGCCCCACAGATCGGGGCGATGCGTCAGGCTCTTGTTGTCGACTTCGATGACATAGTCGGGCGCGCAGCCGGGCAGCGGTTGGCCCGGCTCGGCTTCACATTCGACAATGCCTTCGTGGTCGCGGTTGATTTCGAGTTCAACGCCGGAGGCCAGCATGCCGTCGCTTTCCACGCCCGCGATGGTGGCCTTGCGAATCTCCCTCGTGCCGAGCGACACGCCCGCGGGCACGTAGGCCGTGATGATGCCGGGCCGGCAATTGGGCGCGCCGCAGACCACCTGCCTGCGGCCATAGACCGGACCTGCGTCCACCTGCGCCACGACGTTGTGGCCGCCGGGGATCGCTTCGACCGACAGGACGCGCGCGGCCACCACGCGGGCCAGGTGCGGGGCGAACTCCTCGCAGCCCTCGCACTCGGCGGTCTTCATCGTGATGAGGCGCGCCAGTTCCGGCGGGCTCAGCTTGAGCCCGGGGACGAATTCGCGAATCCAGTTGAATGAGAATTTCACGTCAATCGATTCCTTGGCATCCAGAAGAAAACTCCAGGCGTGGCGCCTTTCAAAACTGGCGCAGGAAGCGCAGGTCGCCGGCGGCGATGTGGCGGATGTCGTCGATACCGTAACGCATCATCACCAGGCGCGTGAGCCCCAGTCCGAAGGCAAAGCCGTTCCACTCGCCGGGGTCGATGCCGCCGCACCGCAGGACGTTGGGGTGCACCAGACCGCAGCCCACCAGTTCCACCCAGCCGCTCTGCTTGCACACCGGGCAGCCCGGTCCGCCGCAGATGAGGCACTGGATATCCAGCTCGAAGCCGGGCTCGACGAAGGGGAAAAAGCCCGGGCGCAGACGGACGGTCACGTCGCGATGGAAGATCGCGGCGAGCATCTGCTTCATGAAATAGAGCATGTGGCCGACGGAGACGTCGCGATCGACCATCATGCCTTCGATCTGGTAGAAAGTGTGCTCGTGGCTGGCGTCCACCTCCTCATTGCGGAATACGCGGCCGGGCGCGATGATGCGCAGCGGCGCGCCGAACTTCTCCATGGCGCGCACCTGGACCGGCGAAGTATGCGTGCGCAGCAGCAGGCCGCCCTCGACGAAGAACGTGTCCTGGGCGTCGCGCGCCGGGTGGGTGGCGGGGATGTTCAGGGCGTCGAAGTTGTACCACTCGGTCTCGACCTCGGGGCCATCCATGACCGCGAATCCAAGCGAGGTGAAGTACTCTTCCAGCTCGCGCTGAATCTGTGTCACCGGATGGAGCGAACCGGGGCGCGTGCCGGGCGCGGGCAGCGTGAGGTCGAGCCACTCGGCGTTCAGGCGGGCGTCGAGGGCAGCGCGCTCGAACCCGGCCTTGCGGGCCTCATAGCGCGACTCCAGATCCTGCTTCACCGCGTTGAGGAGGCGGCCCATGTCCGCGCGCTGCTCGGGCGCGAGCTGGCCCATCTGCTTGCCGACCGCGGTCGTGACGGAGGCGAGCTGGCCTTTGCGGCCCAGGTATTCGACGCGCGCCCACTCCAGCGCGTCGGAGTCGGCGGCGGCTTCCAGCGCGGCCACGGCCCGCGTGCGAAGCTCGGATAGCTTGGATTCCAGCATGGGGATGAAACTTTCAGTCTAGCGCGCACTCGCGGGCGGCCTTCCGGCTCCCCGGTTCGGGAC
>JBEKHU010000577.1:0-3210 GCA_050012115.1 Bryobacteraceae bacterium
CGCCGCACCGCGGCCAGCTTGAACTCCTTCGTGAACAGCCTGCGCGATAGCCCCATGACTCAATTCTCCATTCGATGGATTTTGAGTCTTAACCGGTCGTCTCAAAACTGGGGGCAGGTCCATTCTGTTGTCAATCTTCCTAGTTGGCGGATTGGAACCAGCACGTGTCCATGGTCTTTGGGGGAGGTCCGGAGGCTGGGAATCCTATGATATGGCAGGTTCTGGTACGGTGAACCGCGCCGTCCGTGTCCCAGTAGACGATACATCCTGCAATGACAAGATCTCCCTTTATTTCCCGTTCTCCAATCCCCCAACTCTGGATCTTCTTTCCAGTCTTGAGCAGGAGGTCCCCGGCCTTACGAGGCAAAGCATCTCGCTCCGCAATTCGGCATTGCTTATCGATCATCGGTTCGACCTTGGCGGCTTCTTCCACCCCATAAGTGGGAAACGTCATTGTCTCAATCATCATGAATGTGTTGAGAGCGGGGCCATCACCGAAATTCCTAAGGTTGTAGGTAACCTGCTTAGGGAAAGAATCGTTGTCGAATGCGACTTCACCATCCACGCCAACCCAAGGCCGGTTTTGCAGCCTGAAGAAACCTATAGCCTGTCTATTAGCACTCTCGGAGGCGCTCGCGGAACGATTGGACGCCCTAGCCAGATCATTCGCGGCTTTGGCTTGAACGACAGCTTGGTCCGCGATGGTTTTTGTTCGGTCGGCCTGATCTTTCATCCGTTCAGCGAGGTCTTTCATCCGTTCCGCTTGTTTGCTGGCGGCATCAGCCTGCTTCCCGGATTGCACCGCGAGATCGTGCGTGTCAGTTCCACTACTGTGCATTTCAACCCACTGAAGGCATACGAACACGGCAGCCACGAAAGACATCACGACGGCAGTTCTAGCCCATCTAATGGTGGAGCGCTCAAATCTGTTCATCTCGCGCTCAGCCTTTTGGAGTTGTTCTGCGGCGGGTGGGCCTTGTGCCGAGGTACTGACGCCTTGGGGTATCTTAGTGGGCGGCAACTTCACATTGGCTACGTTTACCTGCTCTTCGGCGGAGTACTGTTTATCCACGGTGGCGTCCTCACCGCTCAGGTCGTTGTGGAGATTCTCGGGTTCTAACCCCATTTTGCTGGCCATATTCTACGCCGGTCTTTTCAGTGGCGTCCAGCCCATCGGCTGACCTTAGGCCAGCAGTTCGGCGATCTCCCAGAGATGATCTGCGATCCCCGCTTCCATCGCAGGGGTGACCCGCAGCGTGCGGTGAATCCGGCGGAGGTTGAAATAGGCGAAATGTAGGCAGACCGCAGCCCAGAGACTCTCCCTTCTCCTCGAAAACGGATGAGTTGGCCGCGTTAAGCCCCGGATCTCCATGCGCATCGCGAGGTTCTGGCGCTCCACAATCGAAGTGCAGATGCGCATAGCATCGGGGTCCCAGGTCTCCGGCTGCGGCGCGCAATCTTGTTCTCCAAACACGGATAGAATGACAGCGGCCACAACCGCGGCCAGGTCAAGAATGGCCCGGACTGCGCCGCACGGGAGGGAATGAGCATGACCAGGACAAACGGAATCGGCCGACGCTCGCTGTTGGGGGCGATTGCGGGGGCCATGGCTTTGCTGCCCGAGGAGCGCGCCGAACAGGTCACCAAGGACGCCCCAATCCGCCAGCGGGACGCGCTCAGGATCACCAAGCTGGAGACCTTCCTGGTGAAGCCGCGCTGGCTGTTTCTGAAGATCCACACCAACGTGAAGGAGATCGTCGGGCTGGGCGAGCCGGTCACCGAAGGCCGCGCCCTGACCTGCGCCACGGCGGTCAAGGAGATCGAGCCCTACCTGGTGGGCAAGGATCCGCGCGCCGTGGTCCACCACTGGCAGGCGATCTACCGTCACGCCTTCTACCGCGGCGGGCCGATCCTGACCTCGGCGCTGAGCGGCATCGACCAGGCGCTGTGGGACATCAAGGGCAAGGCGTTGGGCGTGCCAGTCTACGAGCTGCTTGGCGGGCCGACGCGCAACAAGGTCCGCGTCTACGCCCATGCCGGCGGCGACGACACCGAGCACATCAGGAAGGCCATCGCCCAAGGCTTCACGGCTTTCAAGACCGGCCCGGCCAAGCACCGCCCGTCGCGCTACATCGAGTCGCCGGCCGAGGTGGCCTACGCCGGTGAAAAGCTGGGCGAATTCCGCAAGCTGGTCGGTCCGGACATCGACATCGCCGTGGATTTCCATGGCGCGATCTCGCCCGCGCTCGCCAAGCTGCTGATCAAGGCCATGGAGCCCTACACCCCGATGTTCATCGAGGAGCCGTGCCAGGCGCAGAACCACGACATGATGGCCGATATCGCTCGCTCGACCTTCCTGCCCATCGCCACGGGCGAGCGCGTCTTCACCAAATGGGGTTTTCGCGAAGTGCTGGAAAAGCACGCGGCGGCGGTGCTGCAGCCCGACCTGTGTCACGCCGGCGGCATCACCGAGGTGCGGCTGATCGCCGGGATGGCCGAGGCCTACTATGCCACCATCGCGCCGCACAACCCGCTGGGGCCGATCTCGCTGGCGGCCGGCGTTCAGATGGCGGCCTCGATCCCCAATTTCCTGATCCAGGAACAGGTGTCGCTCGGCGAGGGCTACATCCGCCAGCCGTTCACGGTGACCAAGGGTTATCTGAACCTGCCCACGGGGCCCGGGCTGGGCATCGAACTCGACGAAAACGCCATGGCCGACAAGATCGGCCACGACTGGCGCAATCCCGAACTGTACGACGCCGACGACGGCAGCGTCCTCGACTGGTAGACGCCTGCTAGACGCGGGCGCGGCGTCTGGCGGGCGCGGTGAATGGTCCCGCTATAAGGCTAGCCGCAGGGACGCTCAAAGCGCCAAAATTGGCGGCTCTCCCGAAACCACGCTGCGTGTCTTGATCGACTTACAGACCACAAACGCCAATCCCTGCACTACTGTCCGGTTAGAAGTCGAACAGGTTCAGTTGGTTGCAGCTGAGGGCTGGATTGGTGTTGTTCTTGGAGCGTTGAAGGATGTCGGGGATTGGGGTTTTCTCATAGAGATTCAAGTTCAGCATCTGCAGCAGGCTGTAGCGGGATGTATTGATTCCAAGGCGTTTACGGGCAATGGCGACGAGGACGCAGACAGCGATGGCGATCCAGATCTGGGTTTTGACTGCGTTTTCGGAGCAGCCGTAGAAGGCCTTGATGCGCAGG
>JBEKHU010000578.1:0-3193 GCA_050012115.1 Bryobacteraceae bacterium
CACCGCCTTAACCGCCGCCAGGTCCTGCTCGACGCTGACGCCCAGTGGCTTCTCGACATGGACGTGCATGCCCGCCGCCAGACTCCGCAGCAGCATCGAGACGTGCCAGTGGTCGGGCGCCACGTTGTAGACGCCGTCAATGTCCTTCTGCGCCAGCAGCTCCCGAAAGTCATCGTATATGCGGATTCCGCGGTTTGGACGACCGGGCTGAATCAAGTCGTACTGCTTCTCGAGCGCGTCCTTGGCGCTCTGCGCGTGGCTCCGCACCGCGTCCGAGACGGCGATGATGACGGTGTTGTCGAAAGACGGGTACTGGAGCGCCTCAAAAACGGCTCTCTGGCCGCTTCCAATGATGCCGACCGTAACCCGGTCGCTCGGCGGGGTGGCGCCCCGGCCCAAGGCCGAGGCCGGCACAATCATTGGTGGCGCGAGTAGCGCCATCATGCTTCCAGCGGCTTCCTTCAGGAAGTCTCGGCGGCTTCCGTCTGCTCGCTTCTCCATTGAATGCCTCCAATCAGCGAGAGCTTTCGGCACTCTATACTGATATGTCAAAGGTAAGAATACGGTGTTGGGTATGGCGTGTCAAGGGTCAAGAACACGAAGTCCACGGCCTACGACGAGAGGCGGGTGGGGCCGCTGCCGAGCCGGCGGCGGGCCTCGAACCGCCAGGTAAGCTACGGGTAGTCATGGGAGGAGGCATGCGTGCGAGGGGATCCTTGCCTGCGGGGTGCGTTCCCGACAGGAGTTTCGCTGGGAAAGCTCCTTGACAGAGGGTTGTTTTTGGTCGTATGATCACTGCGATATCAGTCTGTGGTTCGAAAGCATCAGCTGGCTGCTCGTGAGGCCGAGCCGATTCGCCTCTGCTGAGAGGATCCACACGGATCGGCCTGACACGGGGATCCACACATGGGAAGGAGCTACGGACATGGACAGGAGACAGTTCCTCGAGAACTCAACAGTCGTCCTAGGGTCTTTGGCATCCATCGAAGGCGCGAAGCGCGTCTCGACGCAAGATCAAGGACCAACCCCCAGGAGTGACGCGCCGGCGAGCATTGGGCGACCTGTGCGGGCAGTGAGCATCGGCTTCAGGCCGGGGCCCTCGCTCGAGCAAATCGCCGCGCTGGTGGATAAAGCGGGAGCCCGCGGCACTGACCTCATCGCCCTGCCGGAAACTTTCCGCGGACAGAACGATCACAGCATGGAAACGTTGGACGGTCCCACGGTTTCGGCCCTCGCCCGATTGGCCGAGAAGCACCGGACGTACGTGGTGGTTCCGATCGACCGGAAAGACGGCGACCAGCGGCTGAACTCGGCGGTCGTCCTGGACCGCCGCGGGCGAATCGCCGCAGTCTACGACAAGCTGTACCCGTTCTGGGTGGAGGAGTTCACGCGCCATCCCCCCGTTCAGCCGGGCCAGGCAGTCACGGTGATTTTAACCGACTTCGGCCGCCTGGGGCTCGCGATCTGCTTTGACGTAAATTGGGCTCCCCTCTGGCAGCGGCTGTCGGATCTCGGGGCGGAACTGGTGATTTGGCCGAGCGCCTATTCTGCCGGCCGGACGCTCCAGGCGCGGGCAATCGACTACAGCTACCATGTCATGAGCGCCACGTGGGTCCCCGATTGCCTGGTGTTCGACATCGATGGGGAGCAACTCGCCCACGAGATGAGCAACTCGGGCGACTTCAATATCACCCGTTTTACATTCGACCTGGATCGTTGCATCTTCCACCAGGATCTCAATCTTCCTGACAAGCTGACCCGATTGCTGAAAGAGCGCGGGGAGGACGTGGCGCAGGAGAAATGGCTGCCGATGGAGGGATGCTTCGTGCTCAAAGCGAAGCGGCCGGGGGTGAGCGCGCGCGCTTTGGCTCAGCAGTATGGCCTGGAAGAGCGCCGGCCGTACCTGAACCGGAGCCGCAGCGAGGTGGACAAAGCGCGAGGCTGGCAGTTCTCCTGATCTTGAGAATGCGCCGGGCGGTGAACGGTTGCGCGGGGACGAGGATCTATGAAACTGGAAGGTAAGGTTTGCCTGATCACGGGAGGGAGCAGCGGTATCGGCGCGGCTACGGCTCGCGAGTTCGCTTCTCGAGGAGCGGACGTCGCGTTGTGCGGCCTGCCGGCGGACGAGCTGCTCGCTCAGTCGGTGAAATGCGATGTGGAAGCGCTGAATCGCAGGGCGATCACGATAGCGGCGGACCTCGCCGAACCCGCCGAGGCAGTCCGGTGCGTCGAGCAGACGGTCGCTTCTTTGGGGCGGCTGGATGTGCTGGTGCACTGCGCTGGCGGCCCGGCGCCAGGCAGCCTGCTGGACGTGGATGCCCGCACCTGGTATGGAGCATTCGACATCCACGTTCACGCCGTGTACCATCTCGCGCGGGCGGCGGTTCCCTGCATGGCCCGAAACGGCGGCGGCGTCATCCTGCTGATTTCCTCCGCGGCAGGGGCTCGTGGTTGCGCCGGGGCGATCGCTTACGGAGTAGTGAAGGGCGCGATCCCGCAGTTCACGCGCGCGTTGGCGCGCGAACTGGCAGACTGCAATATTCGGGTGAATTGCGTTTCTCCCGGGATAATTCGCACGCGATTTCAGGACTACCTCACTCACGAACAGGTGGAAGACAACACACGCAACCGCATCCCGCTCCATCGCGAAGGACGGCCAGAGGAAGTGGCAGCGGCGCTGGCCGCACTAGCAGAGAACGACTTCATCACCGGTGCCGAGATTCCGGTCGATGGCGGCATGACGATGCGGATGGTCTGAGGGTCCGCCATACGGCACACGATGGCATTTCCCGACGGTGTTTCTTCTGCGGCACGCTGCTGGCCGCGGCGGTTCCGGCACGGGGCTTCGCGGCATCGCATCGCTGAAGCAGTTGGGCTACAACTCTCCCGATGAGAAGCTGAACTCGCTGTGATCGGCGCCGGCGGCAAGGGCGCCGAGGACATCGCCCATTGCGAGAGCGAGAACATCGTCGCTCTGGCGGACCCGGATCCGGCGCGGATCAGCGACAGCGTGCCATCGAAGTCAAAGCGCGCCACCCTGGCGCGGTCGGCGGATAAGGCCAGTCGAATCTGCTGGATCAATCGGTTCGGCATTGTAGTCTGATATGTCAATAAAATTATGCCAAACCTTCCATTCCTGTCACGTGAATTCTCCGGTGGTGAGACTGCGGAGGCAGCAGAGGAAGATCAAGTG
>JBEKHU010000579.1:0-3186 GCA_050012115.1 Bryobacteraceae bacterium
AGGTGAAGTACTGAAAGGCCCACTGGATGAAGACCAGCAGCCGGTTCTGGAAGCCCACCAGGTACATCAGATGGACGAAGAGCCATGTTGCCCAGGCAATCCATCCGCTCAGCTTCTGCCCCGCGATCAACGCGACGGCGGACGCGCGGCCAATCGTGGCCATGCTCCCGTGATCGCGGTAGCGGAAGGGCCGCATGGATCGCGCCTTCAGCCGCGCCTTGATCAAACGCCCGGCGTATTCGCCCTGTTGCATCGCGACCGGCGCAAGGGCAGGCAGCGCGGCGCTGCCTGTTGTCGTGGCGCCCGCAAGGTCGCCGATGACGTAGATCTCGGGATGCCCGGGGATCGTCAGGTAAGGTCCGACCGTGACGCGGCCCGCCCGGTCGAGCGCTACCCCGGCCTTCTTGGCAAGTATTGCTCCGAGCCCCGAAGCCTGTACGCCGGCCGCCCAGAGGACGGTCCGCGATTCGATTCTGCGCGGATGGCCGCCGATTTCGAGGTCGACGCCTTGCGCATTGATACCGACGACACGCGCGCCAGTCAGCGGCAGAACCCCGAGCTTGCCGAGCGACGCCGCTGCTTTCTCCGACAACTCGGCCGGATAGGCCCCCAAAACGCGCGGCGACGCCTCGAGCAGGAAAATGCGCGCCTCCTCCGGACGAATCGTGCGGAACTCGCCGCGCAGCGTATCGTTCGCAATCTCGCCCAGCGCCCCGGCCAGCTCGACGCCCGTGGGCCCGCCTCCAACGATGACGAACGTGAGCCACGCGCGCCGCTGCTCCGCGTCCGGCTCCTGCTCGCCGGCTTCGAACGCGGATAGAATGCGCCGGCGGATTTCCTGCGCGTCTTCCAGAGTCTTGAGCCCCGGCGCAACTTGCTCCCACTGTTCGTTGCCGAAGTAGTGGTGCCGCGAGCCGGTCGCCAGGATCAGCGAATCATACGGGATCTCCGGGACGGACGAGCTCTCCTGTGCCGCCAGCCGCACCAAACGCCTGTCGACATCGATGTCCAAGACTTCGCCGAGGAGCGTATGGACGTTTTTCGCGTGCCGGAAAACCACCCGCAGCGGGTAGGCGATATCGACCGCCGACAGTCCGCCCGTCGCAACTTGATAAAGCAGCGGCTGAAAGAGATGGAAGTTGCGGCGGTCGATGAGTGTCACTTCGACCGGCTGGCGCCGCGCGGTGCTCGAAGCCAACGACTTGGCCGCGTATAGCCCTCCGAACCCGCCTCCGACCACAACCACTCGATGCGCCACGCAGACTCCCTCCAATTTGGTGCAAGCAGCTCCACTACAGAATGCTTGATGAGCGGAACACCCCGCCAGCTTCGGCTCTGATCCGGAGCCGGCGCCTCCCGGCTCTCGGTTGTCTGGTGCCCGGGGTGGGACTTGAACCCACACGACCCTCACGGGTCAACGGATTTTAAGCCGCTTCGGGCATATTCTCCGGAAGTCTCAGACAATCCAAGTGTTTCAGAACGCGCGACTTCGCGCCAGTTGTCGTAAACTGAAACCGTGCGAGATACGGCGAAACTCGCGGAGATGTTGCACTCGGCTTGCACCGAGAAACCCAAGCCCGTGCATGTGGGCTTCGGCGACTACGCTACGGCCGACGAGATCCAGTGGGTGGCGCTTTATCTCCTCCTCGAGGCGCTGTTGGCGGTTAAGTCGGACGTGGTGGCCGAGTTGTTCTCGACGGAGACGGACCCGGTGAAGTGGTGCTGGGACCATGGCTTCATCCGCCGCGGCGAGGTGTGCGCGCAGACGCTGCATGCGGCCCGGATAGCCCAAGGGTTAAAGCAGCAAGCGCCGGACGGGCTGCCCGTATGGCCGGTTGTTCCAGGAGTTCGATCTTGGCCCGGGCGCTTGCCAGTCTTGCCCTGCGTCATCGCGCCAGGGTGGGACCCTTCCACTGAGACTCTGGCGGCTTACAAGGCGCGTTTCAACGCCGCCTGCAACCAGCACCTCGAGGCGATGGAGGCGGCGGCGAAGCGGGCCGGCCTCGTTCCGACGCCGATCAAGTTGCAGCCTCAACACTTTTGCTGGGCCGCCATGTTCCAGTGCGTCCCAATGGATGTGCCCAGCATCGCGGAAGAGATCGGTGGCGAGGAAGGTGCTGAGGTGCGCACCATCCACCGAGGCATCACCGACGTCTTGAACCTCATCGGCCTCGATCGACGGCGCGTAACACCAGGTCCAAAAAGATAGGGACGCCGACCTAGCCCAGGCCTCCGTCTCGGACTTGCACCGGTTCAGGCGCATGCTTCTTGCATGCACAGGCCTTCCACTGATCCACTTCTTCTGACCCTGCCCGAAGTCGCAGAGATCCTTCGGGTGAATGAAAACCGTGCCGCGGACCTCGCGAGGCGCGGCCTTATTCCGATAGTCCGCTTGGGCAGGCAGATCCGCGTCTCCCGCGCGCAGTTGGATGAGTACATCGCCAGCGGTGGCCGCGCGCTGCCGGGCGGCTGGAAACGCCAGGCCGAACCGAACGAGGCGGCGTGATGGATCTCGCGTCCCTACCGTTGCTGGAAGTGTGGCGGCGCCTCGGCGGTTCGGAACCTCGCGGCAACCGCGCGTCGGCCTTCTGGCGCCGATCGAAGGACCTCAACGTGTCCCTGGATCCGTCGACCGGCAGGTGGTACGACTTCGCCGAGTCGCACGGAGGCGGCATCCTGGCGCTGGTCATGACTGCCCTCAACTGCAACCACATCCGCGCCATCGACTGGCTAGAACACGAAAACTTCATCGAACCGCGCCGGCCACTCTCGGCGGAGGAACGCCGGCAGTATGCGAAGCGCCGGGCGGCGGAGGAACGCGAGATCGAAGACGCTGAACTCTTCGCCGTCGCCGCGACGGCCGTCGTCGAACAACTGCTGGATGAGGGCCCACTTGTGGATCCTTCCCGGGCTGACCTGACAGCGCTGGTGATCGATCTCCGGCGCGATCAGCGCGAGGTCTACCAAAAGTTCCGACTCGACCGCCCGAAATTGACGGACGCGTTGGTTTTCGCCGGTCGCCTCGAATACGTGCGCCGCGAAGAAGCGGCGGCGGAGGAACTCGGAGGGCTGCTGCGTGGCGCATGAAAGTGCGAAGAAAACCTATTCGAAGACGGCCAACGAGACGGTCAGGAATGCAGCGCCACTGGCAAAGCTGGTTCTCGGCGAGGAGTTGGAGGTTATGAA
>JBEKHU010000580.1:0-5898 GCA_050012115.1 Bryobacteraceae bacterium
CAGCCCGCCCGGCCAGCGGTCCAAGGCCGCCTGCAGCCCGCTCCGTCCCAGTCCCACGCGTTTGATCCAATCCGCGTCGTACGGCGCCACCAGGTCCGCCAGCATGAAATACACCACGTCCCACGGATCGTCCAGCGAAACATTCCCCTGGTCGGTGGAGAACGTCAGAGTGCGCGGATTGCGCATACCCTTTTTGTCCTCGGCCGCGCGCGCCAGCGACCGCACCGCGACCTCCAGCATCTGCGGCGGGTACTGCTTCCGCAGCCCCCGGATGAAGTTCAGGTAGGACTCGATGTCCGGCCGTTGCCGGAAGCTCGCATCCGTCAGCGCGTACAGCACCGCGCGCCGTTCGTCCTCCGCCGGCAGCCTCTCGATCAGCGTGCGCGCCGACCCGTAGGGGTACATCCCGCGGGCGGAAAACTCCTCCAGCAGCTCCATCGTCGGGTCGGTTTTCTTGTCTTCCATGACGCGCGCCAGCAACGCCTCCACCGCCGCGGCGCGGCTGTCGGGTTCGTCCGGCGCGCCCGGCGGCATCGTGCGCAACAGCTCCAGCGCGTGGTCGGGTTCGTACTTTGCCAGCTCCTCGACGACGTTCGCCTGGAAATCCTCCCGGTAGCGCCGGTCTTTGTTGCTGGGCAGCACTGCCGCCGCGGCGAACGCCAGGTCGAAGTGCTCCCCGGCCTTCTGCTTGTCGACGGTGGTTTCGATCACCGCCAACTGCAGCAGCGCCAGCGGCTGGAAATCCGCGGCCAGAGCGCCCGCCTGGCCGCCCGCTGATTCGAGCATCTCGATCGCCTTGGCCCGCGGCCCGTCCTTGGCGTCTTTCCGGACCTCCTTCTTCGCGGTCGCCGGCGCGGTCCGTTCCTGGACGGCGCCCTGCGGAGCGGCCAGCAGGGCCGCGGGCAAGACCAGCAGCGCAAGCCGTATCTGTTTCATCGGTTGAAGCTTATTCTCCTCCCACTGCTATGGACAACGGCCCTGCCGGCAGAGTTCCCTGGCGGGCGCGAAGTTGCACCCCCACCGAGTCGCCGCCGCGCTGGTGGCTGAAAAGCACCGCGCTGGTGGCAGTGGGCCAACCATTTCATGTCAATATGTTGAAGAAAAACGACTTATTGTTTGGCACACAGATTGCTGTAATCAGGACAGAAGAAACCAGAAAGGATCGGAGACCCATGACCATCCGACACAAATTCATCCTGACTCTCCTGCTGGCGCTCCCCGTGGCCCCCGTGCTGCCACTTTTTGCGCAGGAGCCCAATCCGCCCCCGGAGCAGAACCAACAACTGGACCCGCAGTCCACCCCTTCGGAGCAACCACCCGCGGCCGCACCGCAACCCGGCCCGCAATCAAACCTGGACCAGCCCCGGCCGCAGACACGGCCCGCGCCGCCATCGCGCGCGGGCTGGCACCGCTTTGACGAACCTGACGCGGTCGAGCATCCGGCGCTGCCGATGAACCTGACGCTGCCCGCCGGAACTTGGCTCAATGTGCGCCTGGACCAGGGGTTGTCGAGCGACCATAGCAAGCCTGGCGACATCTGGACGGCGACCTTGATGCAGCCCGTGATCGTCGAAGGGCGCGTCCTCGCCCGGCGCGGACAGACCGTAGGCGGCACCGTCGCCGAAGCCCAGAAGACGGGCCACGGGAAGAAGGAATCCCGCCTGGCCCTGGATTTGAATCTACTCACGCTCGCCGACGGCCGCCAGGTGCACATCCAAAGCCGTCTGATCGAGTTCCATGCACCCCCGGCCTACCGCGGCCGTGAGGTCGCTGCAGTGGCCACCACCGTAGCCACCGGCGCGGCGATTGGCGCGGCCGTCGGCGGCGGTTCGGGAGCGGGCGTCGGCGCGGCCGGTGGCGTCGTGGCCTCCACCATCGGCGTAATGCTGACCCGCGGCAAGCCGACCGTCGTCTATCCGGAAAGCCAACTGACGTTCCGCCTGGAGGCGCCATCCACCATTGCCGTCAACAACGAGACCGCCCTGCGCGCCTTCGCGCCGGTGCAACCGGACGACTACCAGTCGCCGCGGGGCTTGCGTACGAGCGTGAACTCGCAGGGCTCGGCGCCGTCTTCCGGGGTCTACGCACCCTACCCCTATCCCTACTACTACTCGCCCTACTACTACAGCCCGTTCTACTACGGGCCGAGCCTGGGCCTGTATTGGGGCGGAGGCTGGGGTTGGGGCGGCGGATGGGGCCGCGGCTGGGGCGGTGGTTTTCGCGGCGGGCGCCGCTAAACCACGCCGGATCTGAAGCTTGACCGTTGTGTGCTTCGACTGGGCCGGTGGCCGGGTTGCGAAACCCTGGCGGCCGGCCCAACTCATTTAGATCGAGAGATTTCCGCGCGTCGTATGGCGGGCCAGGGCGAGCGGGTCGAGCAGATGGCGGGGACGGTATTTGCGCCGATTCCAGCGTGAGCCGCCGGTGAATTCGATGCCGGCAACGTAGCCGAAATCGGGTTCGTGGCGGCAGTAGCTGACTGCGCCGGTGAACTCGCCGCGCAGACAACGAATCCGCACCTCCGCCCCCGCGCTAAGTGCGCTGTCCAGGATTACCGAAGCGCCTTGGGTGGAGATGTCCTCGATATTGGCGATGACGGTGTGCACCGCCCCGGTCTGGTCCCACCAGCAGATCTCGACCAGATCGGCGCATAGCATGCGCCGCTCTAACCGGCGTTCTTTCATATTCTTTACTTACCACTCATATCGGCCGTGGCAAGGCCAAACTGAAGCAGATTCTGGCTCCTGCGTGGCCGGGAGGGACAGGGTCAAACGGCCGAATTCCGGCCATGTCGAAGAATAAGGCATTTAGAATCAATGAATCAAAAATAGCCGACGGCCGAAATCGGCCATTTGGCAGACCTCGACGAGGGCAATTCTCAGTACGCGCAGCTACTCAGAACTGTGGCGCCGCAACCATTCCTCGCGCGTGCAGAGGCTGTCGCGATCCAGCGCGCGGTCCACGGCCAGGACGCCGTCGAGGTGATCCACTTCGTGCTGGATCAGCTCGGAAAGCGCGCCGAAAGCTTCCAGTTCGCGCACGACGCCCGCGGGCGTCTGATAACTCAAACGGACGGCGCGCCGGCGCTCCAGCCGCACCAACAGGTTGGGGAAGGAAAAACAGTCGTCCCACAGAGTGAACGTGTCGGGTCCGAACCAGGTGATCTCGGGATTGATCAGCTTTCCTCCAGATCCTGGATCGTTCCCGTCGCGTCCTCCGGAGGAGTCGGTTGCGAGACCGCGCGGAGTAGCGGATCGCCGAGCTGCAGGATGTGCCGCATCGCCATGGCGACATGGTAGCAGCAGCGCGCCAAGCGCGCCAGACCCAGCGCGCGGCACGGTGAAAGAACCGCGATTTCACCGCAAAAACACGGCGATTTCACCGTGCAGGGCAAAACACGGTGAATTTCAGATAAGTCCTTTGTTTGCAACAGATCCACCGTGAAACACGGTGAACACGCAAAAATGCGTGTGTTAATGTTTCCAACTCCTTTGATTGCAACAGATCCACCGTGACGCACGGTGAAGCGTGTTAATGTGGCAGTTTAATGTGCGTAAGTCCTTTGATTGCCACAGATCCACCGTGGCGCACGGTGACGCTTGTTAATGTGAGTGAAAATGCACGTCAAATTCCTCTAAGTCCTTTGATTGCAGCAGATCCACCGTGAAGCACGGTGACAATCGCGTAAGTCCTTTAAAATGCAGTAGTTGCACGCCTGGTGTGCGCGCATTTGCGGCGAAATGCAGCTAACTCCTTTAGAAAACCGTAGATACGCGGCATCGCAAAAAACACGTGTTTTTGCGGTAAAAACACGGTGAAATACGGTGTTTTCACGGTGCGGGCGCGGCGCCGGTGTAGCCGGACGGGGGGCGATGATGCGAATCTCAGAGGAGAAGGTCTGAAAGCGTTTTACTAAGAAGATGGCACGCGAAAAACGGCAAACCGGCATTCTGCTGATCGATTGCGCCGACCGCAAGGGGCTGGTGGCGGCGATCGCGAATTTCCTGTACGCGCACAACGCCAATATCCTGCACGCCGATCAGCACCAGGACCAGGAGCACGGTTTGTTCCTGATGCGGGTGGAGTGGGACCTGGAGGGTTTCGACCTGGACGCGGAGAGCTTTCCGGGCGAGTTCGAGCCGGTGGCGCGGCAATACGGGATGCGCTGGCGGCTGGAGTATTCGGCGCGGCCGGCGCGGGTGGCGATCCTGGTGTCGCAGTACACGCATTGCCTGGCGGACCTGCTGCACCTGTGGCAGACGGGCGAGCTCGCGTGCACGATTCCGCTGGTGATCAGCAATCACGACGACGGGCGGAAGCTGACCGAGTTCTACGGCATTCCGTTCCGCCAGATCGCGGTGGAGGCGGAGCAGAAGGCGCGGGCGGAGCGGGAGCAACTCGAGCTGCTGGCGCTGCACGGGGTCGAGCTGATCGTGCTGGCGCGGTATATGCAGGTGCTGTCGCCGGAGTTCGTGAGCCGCTACCCGGGGCGGATCATCAACGTGCACCACTCGTTCCTGCCGGCATTCCGCGGGGCGCGGCCGTACCAGGCGGCGTTCCAGCGGGGGGTGAAGCTGATCGGCGCGACGAGCCACTACGTGACCGACGTGCTGGACGAGGGGCCGATCATCGAACAGGACGTGACGCGAGTGTCGCACCGCGATCAACTGGCCGACCTGATCCAGAAGGGCAGGGAACTGGAGCGGGTGGTGCTGGCGCGGGCGGTGCGGTGGCACCTGGAACACCGGATCTTGAGGTACGCGAACAAGACGGTAGTGTTCGACTGAGCGGCGGCGGGCCGGGGGGCCGGGTTCGGAACCTGTGGAGGCTGTCTCGGGTAACCTGGCTTCTCCGGGTTTCGCCGCGGCGCCCGCCATAGAAATGACGCGAACATTGGAGGTGGTAGCCGAGGAATGAGAGAGGTCGAGTTGCTGATAGGGGGCATCATCGTCGGGCTGATGATTGCGATGCCCGTGGGGCCGGTAAACATCTTGTGCATTCACCGGACGCTCGAGGGAGGGTGGAAGTCGGGCGTGATCTCCGGTCTCGGAGCGGCGGCGGCCGATATGTTCTACGGCGCTGTCGCGGGCTTCAGCATCACACTCGTCGTCCAGTTCCTGTTACGGGAACAATTCTGGATTCGCTTTTGCGGCGGTATTCTGCTGGTCGTTATCGGCATCTCGTACTTCTTCAAGCGGCCCGAGCCGCTGAACGCGCAATCGCAGGACCGCGCGAGCGCGTACTCGGATTTGAGGTCGACATTTCTCTTGACGCTCACGAATCCGACGACGGTGCTGTCGTTCATCGCCCTCCTGGCAGCGCTCGGCATCGGGCATCAAAGCCACTGGTGGTTGACCGTGTTTCTCGTGGGAGGGATCTTCTGCGGTTCGATGGCGTGGTGGATTGTGCTGAGCAGCGTCGTAAACCTTTTCCGCGACCGGTTCAACGACCGCATCCTCCTACTGATGAACCGCCTCGCCGGGCTGCTGATCGGGGGGTTCGGCATCGCCGCGATCATCCTTAGCCGAACCTGGCTGTGACCCTGGTCATCACAGCCATCGACTCATATTCCGCGGGAAAGAACTCCCGTTTTCCGACGTGCTGGACGAGGGGCCGATTATCGAGCAGGACGTGACGCGTATGTCGCACCGCGACCAACTGGCCGACCTGATCCAGAAGCGCCGGGAACTGGAGCGGGTGGTACTGGCGCGGGCGGTGCGGTGGCACCTGGAGCACCGGATTCTGCGGTACGCGAACAAGACGGTGGTGTTCGACTGAGCGGCGGCCGGGCTAGAGGAAACAGGGATTTGTCACGGGTGTCTAACCCCATACTCTGCCCCTTTCAATCGTTCATGGGGCATCCTGCGAGAGGCTCGATAGCTGGCACACCCGATCCAG
>JBEKHU010000581.1:0-3180 GCA_050012115.1 Bryobacteraceae bacterium
GTGCACGTGGCCAAGATGAAGCGGTAACCGCACCAGCAGACGCCATGCAACACTAACCCACGCTCCTTACGCGCGGTGAAGCGAATTCATTCTGGTCGCCGAGCATGGCGCGCACCATCGCGTTCGTCATGGCCGAGATACCATCAATGCGGCTCGTGCTCTTCTCCCGCTCCGGTTTGGCGAACATCAGGTTGTCATTGCGCTCCACCGTCGCCAGGCAGGCGGCGTTCCACCGCAGAACCGCGTGGCCGACGTGGTGCAGCTTCCCTCGAGCGACGGCCGCCAGGATCTTCTTCGAAGGCTCCGATAGACTTTGATAGCCCTGGCGTACTTCGAAACACTTGAAACCGCTGTCCACCATCGCGACGGAGACTTGGCGGGAATTCCAGGGATCCCAGCAGATCTCCTGCAGATCGAACATCTGCGCGCCCCACTCCAGCCGATCCTGGACGCTCCGATAGTCGATCACTTCACCGGGTGTTGCTTCCATATACCCATCGCGGATCCATTGCGACAGCGGTACGCCGAGCTTCAGTTCCAGTTTGCGAACCCGCGCCTCGGGCACCCAGAAGAAAGGCAGCACATCGTAGGAGTCATCGTCGCCCGGCAACAGGAAAACCGCCGAGGTCAGCTCCGTCGTCATCGACAAGTCCACTCCGGCCCAGCAGCGCCGCTCGATGAACTGCGCCATGATGTCGTGCGGCAGTGTCCGAACCTTGTCCTCCGGAAGCAGCGGCAACTGCGGGCCCGAAGCCTGCGGCCAGGTCAATGTGCGCATTGACACCGGAACTGAACTGCTGCCCACAGCCAGGCCGGCAAGTCACCCTTGCCACAGCGTCCCTTCCGCATCGAGCGCCGGCTGCCGCGCCTTGCACTGCGGGCAGCAACTTGAGCAGAAAACCTCGTCGGTGAACTGCGGGCGATGCGCCGGATAGGCAGCCAGGCCGCACAAGGCGCACGTCTCGCCGCCGCCGGCGATCAGACAGGCCCGCGGCTGCGTCTGCTGCAGCGCCAGCTCGCCGCCGGCGCATGGCTGAGTGTTCCGGACCACCCGGAGGCCTATGGCGCGTCCTGGCATGCTGCGATCGTCCTGTCGAACATCCGGTGTTTTTCCTCCTCCGTCAACGGCGGATCGTAATTGCGCGAGAGACGCTCCAGCTTTTCGGCCGGCGTCAGCGCCTGCCACTCCGCGAATGCTGCCTCCCAGGCCGCAATTTGTTCGGCTGAGGGTGGCACGCCACAGACGCCGGTCTTGCCGGCCTCCAGGGCCTCCATGTAGCGTCTCGATGTGATCAGCGCTTCGTCGATCAGATCATGCGCCCTGGCCTGGCCGATGTCCCCCCAGCCTATGTCCAGGGCCCTCACTCGAAGCCAAAGGACCACGGCTTCCCTGCCGTACCTCTGCAGCATGATATGGAGCCTCAGCCCCGCGCGCACCTCGTCGGCCGAGACCCTGGTCGCCAGAAAGTGCTTGAATGCCATCTGTCTCCGCTTCGTCATCACGGTCTCCTTTCATCTCCGCGCCGGCCTGGTGGCCGGCCGCGGCCTGGCCTTCGGCTCCTGCTGGATTGTTGGCGGGTGATTGTCGCGCACATATTCCAGGGCTTGTTCTTGGTCGATCAGATCGAGCTTGAACCTCATCAGATCGAGAACCGCAGCATCAACCGCCACGAGCCACCTCTTCACTTCTTCAAGACTCGCGTACTCGAGGTGCGTCCGCCTTCCGCGACCAAGCGCCAGGCAGCTACGCACGACCTCGCGGACGCGCCGCGTAAGTTCGTCCATGACCTCAGCTCCTTTCCGCCGCCGGTTGCGTGGAAACTCCGACCTCGGCCTGCTTGGACTTCTCCGCTGCTTCCTTCCACTGCCGATCCCGTTCGGCTTGCTTCGCCCGTTCCGCTCGCAGCTCCGCCGAGAGCCGGCCGCCCTTGAAGCTGTACACGATGGTCGTCTCGCCCGGCTCAGGGTACCGCTCGCCTTCGTGCTCCTCGGTCCATTCGGTTCCGTCCCACTCGATGAGCCCCGCCCCGCAGAGGCATTCGATCATGTAATCATTCACGAAGCGCCATCGCGGGTAACACTCGTGGATGCGCAGGAGCCACTCGTCCGGCGGCCCCCAAGCGCTCTCGAACCACAGCTCCGCACCTGACGGGATGCACAGGTTCACCTCAGTCAGCGAGCCCCAGGCAATTCCCGTGGGAATGCCGCTCAAGGGCTTCGAAGGTCCGCCCCGAGGCGGCTGCTTGAACAGCCAGTCGACGTTTTCGCATAGAGTGTGCCCCACAAACAGGCGCAACTCGTCGAACTCGTCCCATCGCGGCTTTTGATCGTCCGGTTTCTGCAGCCGGATCGTCAATGAGTTTCTGCACCAATTCGGCATGGCAATCAGCTCCTTTCGCGGTTCGGCCGCTTCGCCGGCCGCTTGGACTTGGCCGGCGCCACCCGCTTCAGCGGGCCGCCGGGCTCGAGTTGCACCTTCTCTGTGCCGGCCTTCAGCCTGCGGTTGAATTCATCGATCGATAGGTCTAGGATCTCCTCGACTCTGTTCTCGGCCAGTGCCACGCCGAACGCCTTCCAGAGTTCGGGCATGCGGCGCGCGATGAACCCCGCCACGTCCATGGCATCGAAAGCTCCAAACCCGCGATGCAAGCCCATGCACACTTGGGCGATCTGCTTGTCGCACTCGCCGATAATGTCGTCCGCGTCTCTTTCGATCAGCGGCGTCTCCTTACGTTGCTTGCTCATTTTGTCCTTTCAGGCGCAGCTCCGGCGCCGCGCGGTTCGCACGTTGACGTCTCAGCAATCTTGAACAGGTTCAAGTTTGCTCTATGCTGGCGATCGCTCCTCTGCCAGCGCGGCCTCGAGTGCGGCCACTGTCCGCGCCCAGGACGCCGCCCGTTCCGGACGGCCGCGCCATCGGTGCCACACCACCGCGCACTTTGCCACAGCCAGCCGGCGCGACCGCATATGGCGCCGTATATCCGGATCCGTGACCTGGTCTTCTCGCGCTGTATCGCTGTACGGACCAGTTGCCGTGACGCGAGGCGGCGTGGTCGGTGGCGCCAGTTCACGATGCTGGTGTTCGATCTGCGCGGCCTCGGCGGCGTCGATCAGCCCGAGTTGGACCAATCGCGGGATCTGGTCGCAGTGCCGTTCTGGCACCGGGTCCACGTGCGCTTC
>JBEKHU010000582.1:0-3180 GCA_050012115.1 Bryobacteraceae bacterium
GAAGGCGCTGGACTGGGCGGCGCCGGGGATCTCCTGTTCCGGCGTTCCGTAGTCCGCTCCGATGCCGCCGAAGCGGTTGTTGATGAGACAACCCGGCTGCAGCGAGTGGATCATATCCACGATTTCCTGGCCGCGTTTTCTTTCCCGTTCGTTCTCGAACGCATCACCATACCAGTCGAAGAAGAGCGTGCCGATGGGGCCGTAGTTGGTCATCAACTCGCGCAACTGGCCCTGCATGTAGTCGAGGTACTTCATGTAGTCCGCGTGCGGGTTGGGAAAGCCGTGGAATCCGTCGGGATGCTGTTTCGTGCGGAACGTGTATAGCGTCGGATATTCGGGATGGTGCCAGTCCTTGACCGAGTAATAGACGCAGAACTTCACGCCCTGGCGCGCGCACTCGGCGGAGAGTTCCTTCAGCGGGTCGCGGCCATAGGGAGTGGCTTTGACGATCGTGTAGGGGCTCAGTTGCGAGTCGTACATCGCGAAGCCTTCGTGATGCTTGGCTGTGATCACTAGGTACTTCATGCCCGCTGCTTTGGCGACGGAGACCCAGTCGCGCGCGTTGAATTTCACGGGATTGAATTGGGCGGCGAACTTCTCGTACTCGACGCCGGGAATATTGGCGTGGAATTGAACCCATTCGCCGCGTGCCGGAACCGAGTACAGCCCCCAGTGAATGAACATTCCGAACCGGGCCTGCTGAAACCAGCGCAGGCGTTCGGCGCGCGAGAGCCCGGCCGGGGGCGCGCTGGCCTGATTTGCGGACGAGAGCAGTTGCGGCGCGAGCAGCGGCGTCAGGATCAAGCTGAGGAGCAGGATTGGCAGAGCGGAGTGACGGTGTTTCATAGGCACGCCTGGTTGCGGATGAACCACGTGCATCATCTCAAAAACAGAAGACCAGGTGGAAGCTGGAGCGTCACGCCTTCGGCGGCGCGGCCAGCCAGGAGGACGGTTCGGTCTCCCCGGTCAATCCGAGCGTTCGCCGCGCCAGCGCCAGCGCGAGGTGCGGGAAATACTGCCGGTAAAGCGTGTAGCGCAGGTAGAAGACGTTCGGGAAGCCGGTGCCCGTGGCGAGATCTTCGTCCCACGTGCCGTCCTCGCGTTGTGTCGACAGCAGGTGGTTGAAGCCGCGGCGGACCGGTTCGTGGAAGCCCTCGCCGGCCGCCATCAGCCCGATCAGCGCCCAGGCCGTCTGCGATGGCGTGCTCGGCGCGGCGACAAACGTGTCGTCACGGTAGCTGTCGCAACTCTCGCCCCAACCGCCGTCGGGGTTTTGCACCGAGATCAGCCACTTCGTCGCGCGCCGGAACGAATCGACGGCCACGGCCTGTGCGGCGCGCAGGCCGCGTAGGGCCAGAGAAGTTCCGTAAACGTAATTGACGCCCCAGCGCCCATACCAGGAACCGTTGCGTTCCTGGTTCTTGATCAGCCACTCGACGCCGCGCCGCACGGTCTCGTCGGCCATGGTGAAGCCGCGGCGGCACAAGGCTTCGAGAACGCGCCCCGTAATATCGGGGCAGGTCGGGTCGAGCATGGCGTTGTGATCGGCGAAGGGCACGGCGTTGAGAAGCTGCCAGTCGTTGTCGACATCGAAGGCCGCCCAGCCTCCGTCCTTGGACTGCATGTTAACGAGCCAGTTGACGGCGCGGCGCTCGACGCGCTCCTGGGCGGCTTCGTCCGTGGCGTTCGCGTGCAGCAGCCCCAGCAGGACCATGGCCGTGTCGTCGATGTCGGGATAGTGATCGTTTTCGAACTCGAATGCCCATCCGGAGGGCTCCAGGTCGGGCCGTTTCACGCTCCAGTCGCCCTTGTGTCGGACTTCTCTTTTCAACAACCAGTCGGCGGCCGCGCGCATCCGCTCGGCCGGCGCGCCGCCCATCTCGCCGAGGGCAAACATGGCGTAGGCAGTGTCCCAGACGGGCGAATAACAGGGCTGGAAATACAACCCCGACTCCGTCTCGGTGATCAGGCCGTCGAAATGCGCTATCGCCTCAATCCGGTCGGGATGATCCTCGGGGTAGCCCAGACACTCGAGCGCCATGATCAGGTACATCATCGACGGATAGATCGCGCCGAGGCCTTGCGCGTAGCGCGTGTGATCGAGCAGCCACTTCTCGGCTTTGCGGAGGGCCTCCTTGCGGAGCATCTCCGGCCCGCGGCGCGCCCACAGCTTGAGGCCCCGGTCGATCTGTTGGAAGATCAGCGAAAAACGATCGCGGCGCGGCTGCCGGAAACTCTTGCCCGGCAGAACCAGTTCTTTGAGATCGAAGCCCGCCGGCACGGGCCGGGTCCCCGCGAGCGATTGCACGACCGAAAGCGGGACCACGATGGCGCGGGTCCACGACGACATCTCGTACAACACGCCGCCGGGCAGCAGCACGAGCTCGGGCGGGATGGTGGGAACATGTTCGCGCGGGTAAAGCCCGAACAGGCTCAGGTTGATCTTGGTGTAAGAATTGGCGGCCTGGATGCCGCCCATGTCGTGAATGGCGCGGCACAGCCGGACCATCGGCTCGCTCTCCGGATGAATTCCGGCCAGCTTGAGAGCCGTGTACGCCTTCACGCTGGCGCTTACGTCGGCGTCGCCCAGGGGATACAGATCATAGCCGCCCTCGGGGTGTTGCCGCTTGAGAATGGCCTGCGCGGCGCGCTCCACCCGCACCCGGGTGGGCGGGTTCCAGCCATTCTCGTCCGGCGGATGAAGCCACAACTGCAGCAGGATGTAGTCGGACTCGAGCGTGGTGTCGGCCAGCAAGTCGCCTACCCAGTAGCCCTCGGGCTTCTGCAGCGCGGCGATCACTTCGGACGAGCGTGCCAGGGCGCGTGTGCACGCTTCGGTGAAGGCCGCCCGGGCAGCCGCGTCGGCGGCCAGCGTCCTCTTCAGATGCAAGCGGCGGGACGGTTCATGCCAGACAGAGCCCATGCATCCATTGTCGCGAGAAGGGCGGCAGGAATAGCAAGCCGGTTGCCATCTCTGTAGGATGTTTCAGAGGAGAGCGCGTTGTTTGATCTGAAGGAGCACCCTCACCGCCGCTATAATCCGCTGACCGGCGAATGGGTGCTGGTGTCGCCGCATCGGACCAAGCGCCCCTGGCAGGGCCAGGTCGAGAAGGTCCCGCCGGAACAGCGGCCGGCCTACGATCCTGGCTGCTACCTGTGCCCCGGCAACGCCCGCGCCGG
>JBEKHU010000583.1:0-3179 GCA_050012115.1 Bryobacteraceae bacterium
CACAGCGCCGTATGATCATCAGCAGGCACAGCATGAACAACAACGAACCGATCCCCGGCCTAGACGGTCGTACCGTGGGAGACTTTTGGCAGTGGGCCTATTCCGACATCCTCTCGAACAGAAACCGCTCGATCTTTGCGGAGTTCATCGTCGGCGTGGCGCTCGGCGTGGTGGACAAACCGAGGGTGGAATGGGACGCAGCGGACCTCAGCTATCGAGGTTTGAAAATCGAAGTGAAGTCCTCGGCAGACTGCCAAAGCTGGCACCAGGAGAAGCCGTCCACAATTCAGTTCAGCATCCGCAAGGCGGTCGTCTGGAACCCGGCGACGGGCAAGTACGAAGGCGAACCGACACGTTGCGCCGATATCTACGTCTTCTGCCACTACCCCGAACGGGACAAAGCCAAGGCCAACGTGCTTGACGTTCCGGCGTGGGATTTCTACGTGGTTGCGACGCCGACTCTGAATCGGGGGTTCGGTGAAGCGAAGTCGTTGTCGTTAGCGGCGGTCAGGCGGGTGGCGGTGCGATGCAAGTTCGACGGGCTGAAGGCAGCGGTGGACTGCGTCAAGGCGGCGTGATCAACTTCGATCGAACGATGGCGGCGAGACGGGCAACGCCGCCATTGCTGTCTTCAGCCGGCAGCCGGCATGGCGATCGGCTCAGCGGCGGCGGAGTACTCGAGTTGCTTCACGGCGGCGTCGAGCAGGCGCTGCTGCTCGGGCATAAACCGCGCGTAGCTGCGCTCGGTGGTGACGACGCTGGAATGGCCCAGCAGCAGGCTTACCACGCGTATGTCCGTGCCCTGGCCAAGCAGCGTCACGCTGAAGGTATCCCTGAATCGATGCGCGCGAACGTGGATGCCGACGTGATCGCCGAGGCCCAGCAGGAGCTGAGTCAGTTTATTGATGGTGGCCTCGGCCTCATCGCCGATGTCGGTGAACAGGTTCTCCGGCAGCGCGTCCAGCGCCAGGACGACTTTCTCAGGCAGATGGATCCGCACTGGTGTTCCCGTCTTTTGCTGGCGCAGAACGAGGTGCTTCGACTTCCAGTCGACGCGGTCCCGGCGCAGCGCGGCCACGTCGCTGATGCGCAGGCCGGAGTGCAGCAGCAGCGGGACCAGAGCGCGCAGTCGCAGCAGGGCCAGCTCCCGGCGCTGCCTGGGCTTGTAGGAATCGAGGCCGGCCAGAACGCGGCGCACCTCGACCGGCGTGAATGGCTCAGTCGCGCCTTGGGATGGCAGCTTCGGCGCCTTCACCAGCGAGGCCGGGTTGCGCACAATCCACTCGCGATCGCGGAGGAAATTGAACAGCACGCGGACGTGAATCAACTCCTTCACCGAGGTTCGCGGCTTCAACGGCGCGCCGTCCTTCATCCGCCGCGCGCCGCACCAGCCGGCGATATCCTCCACCGTGACGTCGGCGACCGCCTTGGCGCCCAGCGCGGCCTCCAGGCGCCCCAGCGTGTTTTCATATGCGTCGACGGTGCCCCGCCCCAGCCCACGGCGCGCGCAGTCGGCCAGGAATGCCTTGATGCCGGCGGCGACGGTGTGGCGCTCAATCGGCTTCTCGACAGTCAACTCGCCGCGGGCCAGCAGATCGAGTTTGCGCATCGCGATGGACCAGTCCCGGGTACCAAGGCCGCGACGGATCGTTTGGCCATCCGGAAGCCGGCCATAGATATGAATCGGACAGTCGCATCGGAGCCAGGCGACGCCATCCGCGGCGTGCTTGCACTCAGGGACGTGGCGGCGGAACAGGTTCAGCTCGTGCATGCCACCACTTTACGCCTTCTTTTTGTACAGTTCCAGGTACAGTGGAAACTTACTCCCGTAAGTCTTTGACTTAAAAAGTCGTTCTCTGGCCTTAGTTGTACGTTCAGGACTCCTGGAAGCTGCGCCCGACTTTCACCGTGAACCTCGGCCTGCGCTACGAGTGGGAGGGGCCGCTCCAGGACCTGACCGGCACCTACTCGTCGGTCTCGCTGGACTCTCTCTGGGGCATCTCCGGCATCGGCAACCTCTTCCAGCCCGGCACGCTCACCGGCGTGCAGCCGCAATTCACCAGATACGTCACGCCCTACAACAACATGCACCGCTGGAACCCGTCCGGCGGCTTCGCCTGGCAACTGCCCGCCGGCAAGGGGCCGCTCGGCTGGCTGCTGGGCTCGCACTCCGGCGCCACGGTCCTGCGCGCCGGCTACTCCATCAACACCATCCGCGAGGGGACCGCCATCCTGGGGTATATGCTCGGCTCCAACCCGGGCCGCAGCCTGGACGATTCCGTGGATCCCGACAACTACCCGCAGTACTTCGGCGATCCGGGCTCGGTCACCATGAGCAGCCCGACCCTCCCCACGCGCCCCTTCCCCCCCTCCCCCGCGTATCCCTTTTCCCCCAACCCCACTGACCCGCTCAACGGCTTCGAGCCTAATCTGAAACTCGGCTACGTGCAGAGCTGGAACATCGGCCTGCAGCGCCAACTGGGCCGCGATACGGTCGTCGAAGTCCGCTACAGCGGCAACCATGGGACCGATCTGTGGCGCCAGATCGCGTTGAACGAAGCCAACATCTATGAGAACGGGTTCCTCACGGAATGGAATAACGCCTACAACAACCTGTTGATCGCGCGCCAGTCCAATCCGGCCAGCAGCAACTTCGGCAACCAGGGCCTCCCCGGCCAGGTGGACATCCCATTCATCCAGACCGCCTACGGCCGCACCAGCTCCCCCACCTTCGCCTATTACCTCGCGCACAATGTGCCCGGCCGTTACGCCTACGTCTTCTCCTATGCCGATCCGTATCTGTCCAATTGGATGAACGCCGGCTATCCGGCCAACTTCTTCATCGCCAACCCCGCTGTTTCGAGCGGCAACTCCTGGATCGTCGGCAACTGGGGCAGCTCTTACTACGACGCCCTGCAGATCGAGTTCCGGCGGCGCATGACCCGCGGCCTGATGCTGCAGGGCAGCTACGTCTTCGCGAAGTCGCTCTCCGACGGCTCCATGGCCGACGCCTCCCTGTACGCCCAGCCCACCACGCTGCGCAACCTCGGCCTGAACCGCCAGCCCACGGGCTTTGACATCCGCGACGCCTTCAAGCTCAACGTGATTTACGAACTGCCCTTCGGCCCCGGCCGCCCCCTTCTGGCCACCGCCCATCCGGTCGTGCGCAAGATCGTCCA
>JBEKHU010000584.1:0-3178 GCA_050012115.1 Bryobacteraceae bacterium
GGCCTGGCCGGAATCGGAACAACCGACAGAATGCCCGCGCGCACCCACGGCATCCGCTGATGCACCAGAAGAGCATACCGCCGAATCGCGATCCCCTGCTGGCTGGCGCGTGATGCGGACCGGAACCGCGGATCAAATGATTGAATGTATAATCGGTGGCGGCCAGGGAGCCAAGACGAGATCTCTGGCTGAATTCACTCTCCGCCCTCCCGCCAATGATTGCACCCAATCTCCAGCAAGGCATTGCCTTCCACGCGGCCGGCGCGCTGCTCTCGGCCAACTGCTACGCGCCGCAGAAGTACGTGAAGCGCTGGTCCTGGGAGATCTTCTGGATGACCCAGGCCGCCTGGTGCTGGCTGCTCTGGCCCATCATCGGGGCCGTCCTCACCATCCCGCACCTCGCGCTCGTACTCGCCGCGGCCCCGGGCGATCGGATGCTCTACTCCTTTCTGCTGGGCATCGCCTACGGCGTGGGCGGAACCGCCTTCAACATCTCCATCCGCTATATCGGCTTCGCTTTGACCTATTCCATTGCGGTGGGACTTTCGAGTGTGCTCGGCACCCTGGTCCCGCCCATCGTTCGCGGCCACCTGGGCGCCATCCTGAACCAGGCCGGAGCGGAATGGGTGATCGGAGGAGTGGTCGCCGGCGCCGCCGGCATCGCCATCTGCGGAGTCGCCGGACATCTGAAGGAGAAGGACCTGGATGCGTCTTCCGGCAAGCGCGGGGAGTTCTCGCTGCTGAAAGGACTCCTCCTCTCGCTGCTCGCCGGAGTCCTCTCCGCCGTCTATGGCTTCGCGCTGGAAGTCGCGGCTCCCGTGGCCGACCTCGCCGAACAGCACGGCGCGGGCATCTGGAAGGGCAACGTAGTCTACCTTTTTGCCAATACCGGCGCATTCCTCACGGCCCTGCTCTATAGCCTCTACCTTGCACAGCGGAACAAATCGCTGGGCCAGTTGAAAGCCTTGCCGGGCGTCTCCGGCGCGTCAACTCTCAAGTGGAATTACGTCTTCGCCCTGCTGACGGGCACGCTGTGGTACGGCCAGTTCTTTTTCTATAACCTCGGCCATGTCCATCTGGGAGCGCAGTACGCGTTCTCCAGTTGGGCGATCCACATGATCATGCTGGTGCTGTTCAGCAACCTGCTCGCCGTCTTCTTCAGAGAGTGGAAAGGCTGCAACGCCCCCACCCGCGCCATGGTCGCGGCCGGGCTGGTGGTCCTCTGCGGAGCAATCCTGATGCTCACCTACGGCAATCACCTGGGAGACGCGGGCCGCTACGGGCATTGACGGCCGAGTGCATACGGAGACGTCTGCTAAGGTCTGCACACATCGTTGCCGCCTGCGCCTGCATCCAGATCGGCGACTTCCGTGTACGATGATCGGCGCCGGAAATCCAGAATGACTGCGGTTGAAACGGGATATACTCGGGCCGGAGGCAGGATGTCCACTACCGACGCGCTCACCCCTGCTGCGTCCGCCGTGCGTCGCCGCGGCCGCGTGCGATTGGCGCTGGCCCCTATATTCGTCCTCGCTCAACTCGCCTGGTTCTGGCATCTCGCCGATCACAGGGAGGAGTGGCCGGGTGTTGTTGTCTTGGGCTTTGGGTTGCTCCTGGCGCCCGCCATTCTCTGCGTCTATTTCGGCTTGCATGCCTGGCGCCGAACCCCTACCGTACGTGCGCGCAGCGTTGCCCTCACGTTTTCGCTCTATGGCGTTTGGTTTGCGATGATAGTTGCCACCGCGCTCGTCACCGGCCCGGACGCGGTGCGGACTTCCCCATTCGGCGGGCCCGCCCACCCCGCTCTCATCTTCTTGCAGATGTTGTTGATCCTCGCCGTCTGCATTGTTCCTGTTTTGCTCGGAATTCAGGCTGCCCAGCGGAAGGGTGTGTCGCCGCATTGGATGTGGTTCGGCCTCAACCCGCTGGGCGGCTGGCTCGCCTATCTCATCATTCGATACGGAGTTCGAAGCAAGCTCCGGCCGGCAGCCGGATCCCGCTCCAGCCTAATCGCCCGGGATGACGTCGTCATCTGTGGCCACTGCAATCAGGCATCCCCGTGGAGCGCGAACTGGGTCCAGGACCGAACCCGCGGAACGCCCTTCGCCCGCCCCGCGGCGCCTCTCGATATGCACTGGCGAAACTTCTGCCCGAAGTGCGGCTACCTCATCGCCGACACCGTGGATCTCTCCGGCAGGAGGGCCTGGGTCGGAGGCGCCCGTCCGGCCATTTACGATCTCCAGCCCGAAGGTGTCGCCGGAAAGCCAATCGTCGGGGACGAGTACTTGGTCCCTTATGGCCGCAACGTGTTCGACCTCAAAGGCTACCTGGGCGAACTCGCGCACGAGGAGCAGGTCTGGAGGGACACCCCCGCCCAGTCGACGGACGAGTTGATCGCCGCCGTGAACGGAGCCGACCCTGTGCTTCGCAAGGCTGCTGCTGTGGAATTGGGAAATCGAAGGGAGGCGTCCGCGGCTGCCTCGCTCGTGAAAGCATTCGAACGCGAAGATGGTTCGGGTCAGGTCACCTATGAGGAGGCTCTTCGGAAGATCGGCGCGCCGGCCGTCGCCCCTCTCAGCGGGGCGCTGAACAGCCCCCAGTGGTTCGTGCGTTACCGTTCGACCTGGACACTGAAAGAGATGGTCCGTCAGTCTGGGGATCCGCTCTTGCTCCGCACTTTTTGCGACGTGGCTCTTCCCTCCCTCAGACATGCTCTGCACGACGCGAACGCGCATGTGTCCCGCGTTGCCGCCGAGGCCCTCGAACTGGCGGCTCGGCGAGCGCCGGACCAGGAGGCGCCGCCGCGCAACGAGGAACCGGCAGGCTCGCGCGTCCACGTCGGGGAGTGCGAAAAATGTGGACACCCTCTCAAGGTGAAGGCGCACGCCGTCCGCCCCGCCATGCGATTGACCTGCCGGTGTGGCCACACCTTCGAACTCCGAGTGCCGGATGCCATCCTCACTTCCCGGCCGGTGGTCGAGGCCAGAGCCGCTCAAGCGCCCGTTCTCGCCCAGCCGGTTGGCGACGACCAACTGCTGCATGAGTCCGTGGACCGGCTCCTGTACCTTTACCGCACCCACCCGGCTGGCTTCAGCCCCGCCGAGCGGGATGAATGCGTCCAGGAGATCCGTCGCATCGGCGAAGCCCTAGATCGCAGGGGCGGTTTCGACCTGATGCT
>JBEKHU010000585.1:0-3174 GCA_050012115.1 Bryobacteraceae bacterium
GTGGTCCTTGAGCGCCCGCTGGATTTCGCGGATGCGGCCGGGCTCCGGCTGCTGCTGCCTGGGCGCCTTCCTGGAAGCGGCCTTCGAACCGGCTTTGGAGGAGCGCCTTCGGGAGGCCGTCGATTTTTTGGCCGTGGCCGTGGATGCCTTTTGGTTCAAGGTCTGGGCCGAAGAATTGCCCGCAGAAGCCGCCACACCCTTCGACGTGCTGGTGGCGGACTTCTTTTTGGTGGTGGCGGAATCCGGCGCGCCCTGGAGGGCCGTAAGATCCGGCTGCCAGGCAAGGACGAAAGCGAGCAGCGGAATCAGAACAAGGCCTGTTGCCAGGCGGGGCGGCTGCACGATTGCCAGTCTACCAAATGGTCGCGTTTGAAGCCTTGCGCGGAGTAGGACTGGGGGCTGCGGAGCCGGGCTTCGATACGGCGGCGGCGTATTGAAAACACGGCCTTTCCCAGTGACCGCCGAGTGGAATTGAGGGGCGCTGTAGCCGGGCCGACGCGCCCGCGGAACTTACGACAGCGCCCCCCGACCGGTTGGCGATCGGGGGGCGCGGAGGAACCAGGGGCGCCGGGCGGCTACTCGTTCGGCAAGGTGCCGCTCAGATGGGCCGGGGTCCATTCGAACTGCCCGCGCGTCGCGCCGGGCATTTTGCGCAGCACACGAAACGCGACGGCGTCGCCCGGCTTGAGCTTCGACTGGATCTTCTTGACGTCTTCGAAACTGCTTACCGCCTGCCGGTTGATGGACAGGATGATGTCCTTCTCCTTGATGCCGATCCCGTCGGCGAAGGATTCTTCCTCGACCGTCGTGACCTGAACGCCGCCCGACTCGTCGGCCGGCAGCTCCTTGCGCAGATCTTCGCTCAGCCCGCGCAGGCCGATGCCAAAGCGCACCGAGGTATTCTCGGTCTTGTCGTCGGGCTCGGTCATTTGCGGACGCCGCCCGGCGAAGCGCGGGTCGTCTTTGAACACCTTCTCGCGGTCGCCGATGACGAGCTGCTTCTCCATCTTTTGGCCGGCGCGATCGATCGACAGCGTGAGTTTCGAACCCACCGGCATATCGGCGATGCGGGCGACCAGGTCGTCACCGTCCTTCACCGGCTTGCCATCCAGCGCCAGGATGATGTCTTCGGACTTGACGCCGCCCGCGGCCGCCGGTCCGCCCGAAGTGACCTTCTCGACCACCACGCCGTGGTCGTAACCGTAGGCCTTCAGCTCCTCCTGTTTCTGAACGCGCGGGAACGAGATGCCGATGGACCCGCGGACCACGCGCCCGGTCTGGATGATGGAGTTGTAGGCGCGCGCGGCGATGTTGATCGGCAGGGCAAAGCCGATGCCCTCGTAGCCGCCGCTGCGGGTCGCGATCATCGAGTTGATGCCGACCACCTCGCCGTTGTAGTTCAGCAGCGGCCCGCCCGAATTGCCCGGGTTGATGGCCGCGTCGGTCTGGATGAAGCGTTGGAACTGCTGGGCGATGTCGCGGCCGAGCGCGCTGATGATGCCCGCCGTGACCGAGGTCTGCAAGCCGAACGGCGCGCCGACGGCGATCGCCCAATCGCCGACCTGTACGCCGTCGGAGTTGGCGATCTTCACCGGCGTCAAGGACCGGCCGACGTCGATCTTGATCACCGCGACGTCGGTTTCGACGTCCGATCCGATCAGCTTGGCCTTGTATTCTTTCGGATCGCCGGTCAGCTTGACTTTGATGTGATCGGCGTTGTCCACGACATGCAGATTGGTGAGGATGTAGCCGTTCCGGTCGACGATGAAGCCCGAGCCGGAGCCTTCCTGCTTGTAATTAGGCGGCTGTTGAAGAGGGCCCTGCTGACCGAAAAAGCGGTGGAACAGGTCCATGTCGTCGTCGCCCTGGTCATCGTCCTGGGAGCCGCCCTTTTTCTTGTTGGACGCCTGTTTGGGCTTCCAGTCCGTGGAGATGTAGACCACCGAGGGCTCGATTGCCTTGGCGATCTTCACGAATTCGTTGTCCAGTTTGTGAATGGGCGGGATGCTCAGGGGTGTCGCGTCAGGCGCGGCACCCTGTCCTCTCGCGGCATGGAGCCCTTGCGTCAGCAGGGCGCCCATGACAATCACGGTGCAGAGTGTGAACACCAGCAGGCTCACGGTGGCGAGCTTCTGCCGGCGGAATCGTTCTAGCCAGCTCATAGTGTTTATTCGAAAACCTTCGGGAATCTGAATCTCTATCTTCCTATTATTGCGACGTACGGGGTGCGCAAAACGTCACGCGCCCGGCTAATTCTGTGGATGAGCCTGCCTCCAGGAGGGTTTCAATTCAACGAAAAGGATGGCCGTAAGAATCAGCGCCGCCCCTGCCAGGGTCCGGGGGCCCCACACCTCGCCCGACCAGATCCAAGCCGTCAGGGCGGCAAAAACGGGCTCCAGGGCAAAGATTAGTGCGGCGCGGGTGGCGGTGGTCCGGGCCTGGGCCCAGGTATAAAGCGCGAATGAAACCGTCGTTGCGAGCACAGCCGTCACTACCAGGGCGAAGGACAGGCGGGGCGTCCAGACCAGGCGCGGCGGCTCGGCCCACCAGCAACTGGCGGCCGACAGCACAGCCACGGAGAGGATTTGCCACAGCGTCAGCGCCGCGTGGCTGCGGGATCTGCTGAGGCGCGCCACCGTGACCATATGCGCCGAAAAGGCGAAGGCGCAGCCGATGGTGAGGAGGTCGCCCGTGGTCAGACGGAAGCCGGTGGACGGTGTAATCGTCAGCAGCGCGGTTCCGCCGATCGCCATAAGCGTGCCTGTCCACTCGATCCAGCCGGGCGCGCGCCGATGCAGCAGCGAGGACAGGACGGGCACCAGAACGATGAACAACCCGGTGAGAAACGCGGACTTGGAAGCGGTCGTGGTGAGCAGGCCGGCGGTCTGGAGCGCGTAGCCCAGGAACAGAAAGCAGCCGCACAGCGCGCCGCCCCGCCAGTGTGAGAGGAATCCGCTCAGAGAGCCCGGGCGGAAGCGCAACAGGAGCAGCAGCAATAGCACGGCGATGGAGAATCGCAGGGCCAGGAAAACGAGGCTGGAGGCGTCGGCCAGCGCGGACTTCACGACGACGAACGTGGCACCCCATAGGAATGACACGAACACCAGGATGAGATCGGCGCCCAGGCGCTGGGAGGAAGAAACGCCGGTCACTCGGCCGCAGCCTCCGCGAGCA
>JBEKHU010000586.1:0-3172 GCA_050012115.1 Bryobacteraceae bacterium
GGTGCGAATCTCGAACAAACCGCGCGCCAGATGCGCTACCGGTTTTTCGCGCAAGTGCGTGAGCGGCGCGGATTGGACGTGGTGGCGACGGGGCATACGGCTTCGGACCAGGCCGAGACGGTGCTGATGCGGCTGCTGCGCGGGGCCGCGGCGGAGTCGCTGGCCGGCATCCGGCCGGTGAACGACGGCTGGATCGTGAGGCCGCTGATCGAGGTGACGCGCGAGGATGTGCGCGCGTGGCTGTGCGCGCAGGGCCTGGCGTGGCGGGAAGATTCGTCAAATCTTGACAGTTGTTACGACCGGAACCGCATGCGGCATGAGTTGTTGCCGGTGTTGCGGCGGGAGTGGAACCCGGCCGTCGATGAGGCGCTGGCGCGGCTGGCAACTGCGTTCGCCCGGGACGAGGAGTTCTGGGAGGCGCAGGTTGAGGCGGTGTGGGCGGCGTCGGCGGCGCAGAGCCGGTTCGGGGTGGTTCTGGACACCAAGGCTCTAAGCGAGGCGCACGCGGCGCTGCAGGTGCGGGTGTTGAAGAAGGCGTGCGCGGATGCGGCGGGGGCGGCACCGCGAATCGAAGGCGAACATCTGGAAGCGCTGCTCGAGTTGGTGCGGCAGCGCGCCGGGGCAGGGAAGGTGAGTTTGCCAGGACTGCGGGCCTGGCGGTCGTTCCACCAAGTGCTGATCCATCCAGCGGATACGACTTTCGAGCGACCGCAAGGGGTGGAGTTGGCCGTGCCCGGAGTGGCGGCGCTGGAGAAGGCAGGACCGCGGATCCGGCTGCGGCGGGCGGAGCCGGGCGCCGAGGCCTATAATGGGATCAGTGAACGGTTGGACGGCGCACTGGCCGCACGCCCTTTTTTGCTCAGGACCTGGCAGGAGGGCGATGCGTACCGGCCAAGAGGGAGCAGGCAGACGCGCACGATTCAGGCGCTCCTGCAAAGCCGCCGGGTCCCGGCGTGGGAACGGTGCGCGTGGCCGGTACTGGAGTGGCGGGGCCGGATCGTGTGGGCGAGGCAATTCGGAGTGGCGGCGGAATGCGCGGCTGAAAACGGCGGCGAGTTTCCGATAGAGATCCTCGAAGAACCACCGATCCCGGCTCATGAATCAAATCTCCATCAGATTGCGTCTCAGTAGTTAGAGATAGAATTGAAACATCTGGAGCCGCGCGAGTAAAGCGAATGAATGCCAACGTAAGGACCGCCATCGTCTGGGCAGTGCTGTTCTGCCTGGGCGTCCTGCTGTTTGTGGTCGTGAAGTCCAGCAACGCGCGCCCGACGCAGGAACTGAGCTTCACCAAGTTCATCGACATGGTGAACTCGGACCGGGTGAAGAGCGTGGTCGTGACGGGGAACGACGTCAGCGGACAGTTCAAAGACGACAAGACGGATCTGCACACGACGATCCCGGTCAACTATCCGCGGGTGTTTGACATTCTCGGCGAGCACAACGTCGATGTGAAGGTGAAGGAAGCGAGCACCGGCAACTGGACGGCGCTGCTGCTGAACGCGATTCCGTTCGTGCTGGTGATCGCGTTCTGGATCTTCATGATGCGGCAGATGCAGAGCGGCGGCAACAAGGCGCTGAGCTTTGGCAAGAGCCGGGCGCGGATGCATAGCTCGCAGCAGAAGAAGGTGACCTTCAAAGACGTGGCGGGGGTCGAGGAAGCCAAGGACGAGCTGCAGGAGATTATCGAATTCCTGCGCGAACCGCAGAAATTCCAGAAGCTGGGGGGACGCATTCCCAAGGGCGTGCTGCTGATCGGGCCTCCGGGCACCGGCAAGACGCTGCTGGCGCGGGCGATCGCGGGCGAGGGGAACGTGCCGTTCTTCTCGATCTCGGGCTCGGACTTCGTGGAGATGTTCGTGGGTGTCGGCGCGAGCCGCGTGCGCGACCTGTTCGAGCAGGGCAAGAAGAATGCGCCGTGCATTATCTTCATCGACGAGATCGACGCCGTGGGGCGGCATCGCGGGGCGGGACTCGGCGGCGGACACGACGAGCGTGAGCAGACTCTGAACCAGTTGCTGGTGGAGATGGATGGCTTCGAATCAAACGAAGGCGTCATTCTCGTGGCGGCGACGAACCGTCCCGACGTGCTGGACCCGGCGCTGTTGCGGCCGGGCCGTTTCGACCGCCGTGTGGTGGTGAGCCTGCCGGACGTGCGGGGCCGCGAGCAGATCCTCAAGGTCCACACGAAGAAGATCCCGCTGGCGGACGACGTCGACCTGTCGATCATCGGGCGCGGAACCCCGGGGTTCGCCGGCGCGGACCTGGCCAACCTGGTGAACGAATCCGCGCTGCTGGCGGCGCGGCAGAACCGCAAAGTGGTCACGATGTCGGACTTCGAGGTGGCCAAGGACAAGGTGCTGATGGGCGCCGAGCGGCGGTCGATGATCCTAACCGAAGAAGACAAGCGGATCACGGCCTTCCACGAGGCAGGGCACGCGCTGGTGGCGGCGCTGCTGCCGGAGTCGGACCCGCTGCACAAGGTCAGCATCATCCCGCGCGGGCGGGCGTTGGGCGTCACGATGCAGTTGCCGGAAGGCGACGTGCTGAACCGGACGCAGAAACAATTGAATGCGCGGCTGTGTGTGCTGATGGGTGGACGCATCAGCGAGATGCGGTACACCAACCAGCTTTCCACCGGAGCGCGCAACGACATCGAGCAGGCGACGGAACTGGCGCGCGCGATGGTGTGCGACTACGGCATGAGCGAGCTCGGGCCGATGAGTTACGGCAAGAAGGACGAGCAGATCTTCCTGGGCCGCGAAATCGCGCAACACCGGGACTACTCCGAGGCGACGGCCATCAAGATCGATGACGCCGTGCGCGCGGTGGTCGAGCGCGCGTATCAGCAGGCGGAGCAGTTGATCGGGGAGTACGCCTGGGCGCTGGACAAGATCGCCGAGGCGCTGCTGGAGCGCGAGACGATGGACGGCGAAGAGATACACGCCATCATCGAACGGCGCGCAGCGAATCACGGCCCCGATTCGGGATCGACCGCGGCCGCGGCCGAGAAGCAGGCGGTGATCGAGCCCGAGCAGGACCAGCGCAGGCGGGGCCGCGGATTCATCGAGGGAGAGAGTCCGGCGCCGGCGTGAGCATCCCCCGCTTCCAGCTTTATCTGTTTGACATCGACGGGACCCTGTTGGACTCGGCCGAGGACATCTGCAGCGCC
>JBEKHU010000587.1:0-4341 GCA_050012115.1 Bryobacteraceae bacterium
TGGAGCCGCCGGCGGCCAGGGCAACCGGCCCACGCCGTCCCTCGAAATGCACGAGAGCGAGCTCAGTTTGCAGGCGGTCATCGATCCCTATGCGCGTGCCGATGTCTTTCTGACCTTCGGCGAGCACGGCGTGGATCTGGAGGAGGGCTATCTCACATTCACCAGCCTGCCTGGGGCCTTCCAGTTGAAAGCCGGCAAAATGCGCGCCGCCTTCGGCCGCGTGAATACGATGCACAATCACGTCCTGCCCTGGATCGACCGCCCGCTGGTGACGCAAGACATCGTGGGCGGCGAAGACGGGATCGACGACGCGGGCCTCTCGATCAGCCGTATCATTCCGGCGCCCAAGAACATCTTCCTGGAAGGCACCGCGCAGGTTTTTCACGGCGATTCAACGGGCATTTTCCAGGCCGTCAAGCGCAATGACGTGTCCACCGTCGAGCACCTGCGCGCCTACCGCGATCTCGGCGAATCGACCAACGTCGACCTGGGCGCTTCCTACTGCCGCGGCCACAGTCCCTTCGGCGACGGCTCCAACCAGCTCCACGGGGTGGACGCCACACTGCGTTGGAAGCCATTGCGCAGGTCCATTTATCAGTCCTTCATCGCCCGCAGCGAGTTCATCTGGGCCCGCACTGTGGTAGCGGGACTTCCAACCGGGACCCTCCCGTCCCGCTCCATCGAAACGCCGTTCGGTTACTATGTCTCCGGCGAATACCAGTTTGCGCGGCGCTGGTTCCTCGGTGGCCGCTTCGATCGTTCCCAGCGCGGGACCTGCCTGCCGACGAATCCGTCCACCACGACGGCCTGCAACCCGCTCGCGGCCGCCAACGCGTTGTATCAGGATACCGGCGGCTCCGTGCTTCTGACCTACTGGCCCAGCGAATTCAGCCAGATCCGCGGGCAGTTGCGCCGTACCCATTACGGCGAAGGCCCGACCGCCAACGAGCTTCTATTTCAGATTGTGTTCGTGATGGGGGCACACGGCGCACATCCGTTCTAGCGATGAATACCGCCGCCGAAACCCGGATTGCGCCGCACATCGTCCCAGAAAATGAGGAATTACCGTGAATGCACCCAAGAGACTGCAATTGCTGGCTGCCGTGCTGCTGACGGCCACGGCCGGCACAACACGTGCCGCTTCCAAACTCAACGTTTCGACCGCCACCGAAGACCTCGCCGGGATTTCCCGCGAGATCGGCGGCGACAAGATCAACGTCGATTCCCTCGAAGATTCAGGTCGGGGCGCCCGGCTATCTCGATCTCTCGCAGTTCTGCCAGATCCTCGAGATTCCGACCGGCCAGATCACCCGCGCGATGGGTGACGTGCACCCGCTCGGCAACCCGCACTACTGGCTCGACCCCGACAACGGCCGCCGCATCGCGAAGGCGCTCCAGAACAAGTTCAGCGAAATGCTGCCCGCCGACGCGGCCTATTTCGCACAGCGTTATGCCGATTTCGACGCGCGCCTGAGCGCCGCCGAAAAACGCTGGGAAGCCCAAATGGCGCCCTACCGCGGCCGCAAGGTGATCACTTATCACCGTTCCTGGCCCAACTTCTGCGAGCGCTTCGGCCTCGTGGTCGTCGATTATGTGGAGCCTAAGCCCGGCATCCCGCCTACCCCCCGCCATACGCTGGACCTGATCAACATCATGAAGCGGGAGAATATCAGTTTGATTCTGGTGGAACCCTACTTCGATCTGCGTACGCCCAACTCGATCGCCCAGGCGACCGGCGGCCAAGTCATGGTCTTGATGCCTTCCGTCGGCGGCGTAAAGGAAATCACCAACTACTTCCAGCTCTTCGATTACGACATCAACCTGCTGGTCAACGCGTTCTCGAAGGTCAAATAGGACATCTCGATGACAGTACTCTCATTCCTCCTCGCTCCCTTTGTGGCGAGCCTGATTCTGACCGGCATCCACGCCTACCTCGGGGTCCACGTTGTCGAGCGCGGCGTGATCTTCGTCGATCTCTCCCTGGCCCAGATTGCGGCGCTCGGCACCACCATCGCCGTGCTCTACGGCATTGAGCCCCACGGCAATCAAGCCTATGTCGTCAGCCTCGCTTTCACCTTTCTCGGCGCGGCCGTTTTCTCGACCATCCGCCCCCACCGCGCGCGGATTCCTCAGGAGGCGGTCATCGGCATCTGCTACGCCGTGGCCTCCGCCGCCGCCATTCTGGCCATGAGCAAATCGACCGAGCAGACCGAGCACCTGAAGGAGATGCTGGTGGGCAACATCCTCACCGTCTCCTGGCACGAGGTCGCCAAGACCGCCGCCCTGTACGGGGTCATTGGCCTGTTCCATTACATCTTCCGTCGCAAGTTCCTGTTGATCTCCATGCATCCGGAGGAGGCCGAGGCGCAGGGCATCTCGACGCGGCTGTGGGACTTCCTGTTCTATGCGTCATTCGGCTTTGTGGTGACCTCGTCGGTCGCGATCGCCGGTGTACTGCTGGTGTTCTGCTACCTGATCGTTCCCTCGGTGGGGGCGATGCTCTTCGCTGAGAACGTGGGCCCGCGGCTGGCGATCGGTTGGACCATGGGCACGCTGGTTTCCGCCCTCGGTGTCTACCTGTCGCTGCAGATTGACCTGCCCACGGGCGCGACGATCGTGTGCACGTTCGGAATAGTCCTGATCGTCATGGCCCTGGTCCGCCGCGTGCTGCCGCGCAAGGCCGCCTTTCCCGAGCCCGCCGTCAGCCGCGATCGCGCATAGCGGCTGACGGCGGCCGTGAATCTCCCCCTGGGCTACCGCTTCGACTGGGGTGGCGAGTATAAGGACTACCTGGCGTCGCGGGAGCAAATGAAGATCATCCTACCGCTCACCGTCATTCTGGTCGTGCTGATTCTCTTCGCGCTGTATGGCAACATCAAATTCCCGCTGATCATCTTCTTCAGCGCGCTCGTAACGGAGCCGGTGGGCGGCCTGCTGGCGCTGCGCCTGACCCATACCAACCTCAGCGTCTCGTCGATGCTCGGCTTCGTCGCGCTGATGGGCGTCGCGGTCCAGACCAGCGTCATCCTCTATTCGTTCATCAACAAGTTGCGGCTCGAAGGCAAGGACATCCCGACCGCGACCTTCGAGGCTTCTCTGCTGCGGCTGCGCCCCATCATGATGACTGCGCTCGTGGCCTGTTTCGGCCTGCTTCCGGCGGCTATGTCCACGGGCATCGGCAGCGACTCGCAGAAGCCCTTCGCCATCGTGATCGTGGGTGGACTCGCCTCGCGGCTCTTGCTGTCGGTTTTCCTCGCGCCTGTGCTGTACTCTCTGGTCGCGCGCGACGGCGACGTTCTGCGGGTGTGATATGGCTCTCCCTGTCGATGCGTGTGGTGCGACCGTGTGCGATTTTGTGTTTTTTGTGAGGTGAAGATGCGTCGTCCAATTCTGCACATTCAACTAGCGCTCTTTGCCGCGTTCCTGCTCGCGGGCGGGATCTCCGCGCAGACTCCCTTGACCTGGCGGCAGGTGCGCGAGAAGTTCCGGGCCGCCAACCCGACCTTGCTCGCCGGCCAGATCGGCATCGAAGAGTCGAAGGCCGCCGAGGTCACGGCTTACCTGCGGCCCAACCCGGATATGACCGTCGGTCTCGATCAGCTCAATCCGTTCACCGGCGATCTATACCGTCCCCTCGGCTACGCCTTTCCGCTGCTCACCTTCAGCTATCTGCATGAGCGCCAGCACAAGCGCGAACTGCGCCTGGAAAGCGCCCAGAAGGCCACCGGCATCGCCGTCTCGCAGCAGACGGATCTCGAGCGGACCCTCCTCTTCAGCCTGCGCAGCGCCTTCGTTCAGCTCCTCCAGGCCAAGCAGGTCCTCGCTCTGGCCAAGGACAACCTCGATTATTTCGACAAGGAACTGACAATCAGCCGCGCCCGCCTCCAATCCGGGGACATCGCGCGCGTCGATCTGGACCGCCTGGAGCTGCAGCGGGTGCAGTATGAATCCGACTTCGAAACCGCCAGTGTGAACCTGCGCAGCGCGAAAATCGTTCTGCTCGCGCTTCTCAACGACCGCATGCCTATCGACAACTTCGATGTCACCGGATCGTTCGACTCCGGCAGCCACATTGAGCCGCTCGAGGCGTTTCATACCATCGCGCTCGAATCGCGCCCCGATCTGAAGGCGGCCGTCCAGGCCATCGACAAGGCCCGCACCGACTACAAGCTGGCCGTGGCCAATGGCACGGCGGATCCAACCTTCGGCGTGGACTTTGGCCACAACCCGCCGATCGATGTGTATGTCGGGGTGAGCGCGAACATCCCGTTGCGGATCTTCGACCGCAATCAGGGCGAGAAGGAGCGCACGCGCCTGGACATCGCCCATGCCGAGCGCCTG
>JBEKHU010000588.1:0-3163 GCA_050012115.1 Bryobacteraceae bacterium
CCGACCAGATGAAAGACGGTCTTGCCGAGATCAATGCCGATTGTGTGTAGCTCCATGGATGGCCTCCTTCGTTCCTCTATACCTCGCCGACTGGCGAGCAGAGGCGGCGGACCATCCCATTAGCTGGCTTACTGCCGCAGCGCTTTCAGACAGGACCCACTACCCATTTCCGGCCTCGCACACCCGGCTCCGGCGCGGGTGGAAATCGGCTCCGAGCGCCGGATTCTCGCCGTGGACGGGGTGGCCTGCCAGCCAGCGGGCGCGCACGGCCGGAACGCGGAGTTGCAGCGCGCCGGGCTAGAGTGAAACCATGTCCATCCGCCTCAGTCTGGTTGAGATTGCCGCTCTCATCCGCAGCCGGCAGCTTTCGCCGGTGGAGGTGCTGCAGGCGTCGCTCGGCCAGATTGAGCGCCTGAACCCGTCGATCAACGCGTTCATCGAACTGCGCCCCGAACAGGCGCTCGCGGCCGCGAGGGCCGCCGAGGAGCGCCTGATGCGCGGCGGCGAGCTGCCGCCACTGCTCGGCGTGCCGCTGTCGCTCAAGGATTCCTTCGACCTCGCCGGCCACGCCACGCGCACCGGCAGCCTGTTGCGCCAGCACGAGATCGCCACCCAGGATTCCTGGGCGGCGGCGCGCTTCCAGGCCGCCGGCGCGGTGATTGCCGGCAAGACCAGTTGCCCCGAGTTCCTGATGAACTACGAGACCGACAACGCCTATATCGGCCGCACCAATAATCCGTGGAACCTGGAGCGCACCAGCGGCGGATCGAGCGGCGGCGAAGCGGCGGCCATCGCCAGCTTCTGCGTGGCGGGAGGAATCGGCAGCGACGGCGGCGGCTCGATCCGCGAACCGGCGCATTTCTGCGGCATTTGCGGCCTCAAACCCACGCCCGGCCGGGTGCCCGCCACGGGCCATTGGCCGGTGATCGCGCATCCCACCGGTTTCATGGGCGTCACCGGCCCGATGGCGCGCACGGCGGCCGATGTGCGGGCGCTGTACCAGGTTCTGGCGGGCGACGATCCGGGCGATCCCTTCTCCGCGCCGGTGCCCCTGTTCGGCGCGCCGGCGTTCCCCCGCCGGGTCGCCGTGCTCGAACAATGCGGCGACACGGCGGTTCAGCCCGGCGTTCGCGCGGCCGTCCGGAAGGCGGCGCAAATCCTTGAAAACATGGGCCTGGAGGTCGTGCCATTCGACTTCGAACTGGTGCGCGGCGCGCACGAGCTGTGGCGCTTCTTCTTCGTCGACGTGTTGGCGGTGCTGCTGCGCGCGCTGATCGCCGGCCGCGAACAGAGCTGCCACTGGACGGGCCTGGAATTGATCGACACGGTGCGGGGCCAGCCGGCGCCGACGCTGCTCGATCTGTACGTCAAACTGGGCCAACGCGATGCGCTGCGGGCGCGGCTGCTCACCGCCATGCGCGCCACGCCGGTGCTGCTGATGCCGGCCTTCGGCGTGACGGCCTTCCAGCACCGGCAGCGCGTCTTCCCGACGCCTGACGGCGACATCACTTTGATGGACGCCATCCGGCCGGTCTCGCCCTGGAACCTGCTCGGCATGCCGGCGCTGGCGCTCCCGGCCGGCTTCGACGCCGACGGCCTGCCGGCCGGAGTTCAGCTCGTCGGAAGGCCCTGGAGCGAGGAAACCCTGTTGGAACTCGCGGTGCGCTTCGAAGAGGCGCGCGGGGCGTTTCCGGCGCCTCCAATGGCCTGCCCCCCTATCGAAGCACCGTGATTTTACCGTGAAAACACCGTATTTCACCGTGTTTGCACCGTAAAAACATCGTTTTTTTCGTGCACCGTGCGTCACGGTGGATCTGTGGCAATCAAAGGAGTTATTGAAATCTCACCGTGCATTTTGCCGTACATTAACATGCGTCACCGTGCGTCACGGTGGATGTGTGGCAAACAAAGGGGTTGGAAACATTAACACGCGCATTTTTGCGTATTCACCGTGTTTCACGGTGGATCTGTTGCAATGATTGGAGTTATGCGAATTAAAATGCGCATTTTTACGCACGCACCGTGCTTCACCGTGTATCTACGGTGTTCTAAAGGACTTATCGAGAATCTCGGCGCATTTCACCGGCACGGTAAGATGACGGTGTTTTTGCGGTAAGAGCACGACCGCCGCACGGTGCTTTGCCGTGCGGCGGCGGTGGCCTGCGTTTAGCCGCAGTTACTCGACGTTGGTGACCTGGCCGTTGATGAAGGTGATTTTCAGGCCCCCGGCCTCGTAGATCTGCTTGGTGCCGACGCTGGCCACCAGGCGCATGTTGCCGACGATGCCGCGCACCTGAGCAACGGTCATGCCGAGGCTCACCGCATTCCCGCCCGCGGCGGCATCCCCGCCGCCGGCGTCGGAGGCCTGGTTCAGCACGGCCAGTTCCTCCTGGGAGGCTTGCTCGGTCCCGCTGGTCAACTCAGCGGCGGCGTTCGGGTCCGGCGGCGGAGCGGCGGACTCGAGGGGCGTGTCGACGTAGCCCGTCGAGCCGGACGGCAATGCAGGCAGTCCGCCGTGGCCGGCGTTGGATTGCATCTGCTCCAACCCCTGGTCGAGGGTGGCGCGCAGGTGATTCTGCATTTCCATCAGATCCTGGATCTGGACCGCGACCATGCTGCCAACGGGGCAATCCGAGCCCCGGCTGGCGACGACCCGTACGCTCATCGAATCGGCGCCGGGCGGCAGCGATCCGTTGAAGGCGACCACGTCGCCCTCGCCCAGCGGGCAGCCCGATGCGCCGTCGTTGACATCGAGGCTGTTGGAGACGACGAAGGCGTGCGGGGCGTTGTCGGTGAAGCTACTGGGCAGGCCGTCGCCGGCCGGGGCCATAGCAGCCTGTCCTCCGGACTGGCTTTCGGCGCGCGCCTGGGCGAGTTGCCGCTGGACCTCATCGGCGACCATCTGCTTGACCTGCTCGCTCATCTGCATCTGGGCCGCGTTCTGCTCCGCGGCGTTGGCCTGGTCGGCCATGCGCGCGTCATAGGCGGCCATCAGCGTGGTGGAAATCAGGTAGTCGGTCAGCCAGAAGGCGGGGCTGCGGTAGACCGGGTAGGGCTGGAAGTAACCGCCATAGAAACCGAACCAGGGCGTGCCGACGCCCCAGCCCCAGGAGTAGGCCACAGGCCGCGCCCAGGGGTTGTAGGCCCAGCCATAGAAGGCCGG
>JBEKHU010000589.1:0-3159 GCA_050012115.1 Bryobacteraceae bacterium
CATCAGCCATCTGGCCCACCGTACCGGCGAGAGTGAAATCAAGAAACTGGTGGCGGTCCTCATTCAGACCGATCGATTCGGAACCAGCGTCGCGGAAGCCTTGCGAACGCACTCGGATTTCATGCGCGTGCGGCGGCGCCAGGAGGCCGAGGAAAAGGCCAACAAGATCGGCGTGAAGCTGATCTTCCCGATCTTCTTCCTGATCATGCCGGCGACTATGATTGTCGCGGCCGGTCCCGGCGTGCTCATGATCGCCAGACAACTGCTTCCGATGATGCAAGAAATGCAAGTCAGATAGGAGATTTGATCAACGACCAGATACATAGTGAACCTTTTTTCATGCTCCACCCGATGATGCCAGCTAAAATAGTCGTGGCGGCTGGCAATGCAGTGCTTATGACCACGGACCGACTCGTCCTGGCAGTGAACTAGAATCCAATTAGGAGAATTCGATGGACCAAAAAACAATGCAGATTATTCTTTGGGTTGCGGCCGGTGTCATCCTCATACTCTTCCTCATGAGGCGCCGTAAGCGGAAGCATAGTGGCGTGTAGCCATTGGAACGGCTTGGCGGCCCCGGCTGCTGGTCAGAGGGGCCGCCATACCCAGATCCCCCATCAGGCCTCGGAAAGCGTGTGTCCGGGCAATTGCACTTGAACCCGAGGGCGCAGCGATTGGGGTCCGCCTGCCTTTGCTGGATCTTGTCCACCATCTGACCCGGGGCAGGGTTTGGGCTGGACGGTGGGCGGAATGGATTTCTTCGTCTGCTCGCCGTCAAGTTCCTTATTCGAGCGATTCTCCAGTGCCTGACGACCCGGAAGGGACCCGACCTTACGCTCTCTGAATCGCCGGGAGCCGGTCGGGAGCCCGGCGTCGACTCCAAACACAGCCAATACAAGTCTCGACCAGCCGATCGCGCATCGGACCAGCAGCGGGTTCGGAATCGGGAAGACCGCCGATCTTCTGCCTGTCCGCGCCCGGCCCGCCCAAGAGGTAGTCTTGGGACTATGTGCCGCTCATCTTTGCGAGCCGGGCGTGCAGAGCGCGCAAACCTGAACTCAGCGCGCGAACGGTGCTCTAGATCTCCCGCCAACCCGCCACTCGCGGCATTGCCACAGTCGAGGAAGGGTGGAACGCGCCTGCGTTCCTGTCCCGGACAGCCGTGCCGGCCCTGATGCCTTGCCGGGACAATTCTGGAGCAAGATGAAGAGAGAGGAAACGTGATGGAAGAGAAGGCGTTCGTCGACTACTACGAACTGATGCAAATCAGTCCCAACGCGGAAACGGAGACGATCCAGCGAGTCTACCGCATGCTCGCGGCGCGCTATCACCCCGATAACCCGGAGACCGCCGATGCCGACCGCTTCATGCTGCTCAACGAGGCCTACGGAATTCTCTCCGACCCGGACTCGCGAGCCGCCTACGACCTGACCTACCAGAGCGGGCGCACGGCGCCGATGGAGATCTTCAACCTGAAAGAATTCGCCATCGGCATCAGCGGCGAGAGCCATCGCCGCATGGGGGTCCTGTGCCTGCTCTATAACCGCCGCCGCAGCGACCCGGACAAGCCCGGCATGTCACTGTTGGAGTTCGAGAAAGTGATGTCGTTTCCGCGCGAACACCTGATCTTCACCATCTGGTATCTGCAATCGAAAGGGATGCTGCTGCAGGGCGAGCAGAGCGATTACGCCGTCTCCGCGGAAGGCGTGGATTACATCGAATCGCATCTGCCCACCAACCAAATCCTGTACAAGCTTCTCAAGGCGGCCGAGACAGGTTCGTCGCATTCGGCCGACATGAGAGACGAGGCGCGCGAGGACCGGAAACGGTAGTCTGTCCGCTGCCTGCGGTTCACACCACGCGGGCCAGTGCCAGCCCGATCGCGGTGACGGCGATGATGACGCCGTGCGGCGTTCTTAACGCGCCGGGATGGTGCAGGTCCACCTGCGGCTGGTTCTTATAGGGCGCGTGAAACATGGCCAGTTCCTTCACGATCTGCCCGACGTTCCACAATGTCGAGTACAGCCGCCCGTAGACCAGCGACAGCATAACCCCTACCGCGCCTCCTAGCACGGCGGTGACCACGAACAGAACAAACCAGCTCATCGGACCCGCGATACTGCCGAGCGCGGCCATCAGCTTGACATCGCCGGCCCCCATGCCGCGCAGCAGATACAGCGGCAGGTAGACCAGCAGCGCCAGGCCGAACCCTTCGCCGGCCGCCAGCAGCCCGCCCGCGCCCCTGAGGTAGATCTGTGCGCAGAAGCCGGCGATTAAGCCCGCCAGGCACAGCCAGTTCGGAATCCGCCGGAATCGCCAGTCATAGATCGCTGCGACAATCGCCACGCTCAGCAGTAGCGCTCGCAGCAGCAGCGGCAGGGGTTCGATGTGAAGGGGCATCATGGGCATTATATGCGGGCCGGCGCCCTGGGCAGCGGCGCTGTGGCATCCGCCGCGAGCCGCCACCGTCATCCGCGTCGATGATTCAGCGCTCCCTCGCGTCCTTGAAACTCAACCGCGGCTGCGCCGCTTCAGGCCACTGGCTCCAGCACAATCTGGTCGCCGGCAACCGTCCCCGTGGACTCGATCGCGCCTTCGCTCAGTTCGATCACTGAGTTCGCTCGCAGGCAGACTGCAATGCGCCACGGCCGCAAGGAAGGACGGCAGCGCACCACGCGCAGACGCCGGTCCAGAAACAGCACGTCGATCGTGAAGCGCATGAAAAAGCAATGCACCGCTTCGCACGGCTCCAGCCAGATCGCCTCGCCCGGCGGCGCCGCGTCCAGCCCCAGCCACCCTTTGCGCCGGGACTGGCTGTCATGTGCCAGGGTCACGGCGTTTGCCAGAACTGCGCCGGACCGTGCATTCACGATTCTGAACTGCTGCGCCATCTGCCATCGGGCTCCCTTTGAGCAGTCTACGTCTTCGATGCGGCCCGCGGGCGCATCCCGCGCGATCGGCGCGCGGTCGGCATGCCTGCAGAAAGCTTGATAGGATGGCGGCAAGTCCACTTCGCGCCCTGGCCCCGGGACCCTCATCGGCGGCGGCATCGGTCGGCCGCGATGCATGCGAGGAAGGACCGAGTAGGAGATTAGGAAGGCCCGCACAGAACCTGGTTTCACCTCCATGCTTGAGAACATCAACCTGGATAGGAAGCTC
>JBEKHU010000590.1:0-3154 GCA_050012115.1 Bryobacteraceae bacterium
GCCCTCGAGTTCGATATTCAACTGCACCAACGCCACGCGGTCGCCGAACCAGCCCTCGCCCAGCAGCAGACCAATGGCGTTGGCGCCCGAGTTCACGGCGCGCGTTACGTCGTAGGCGTTGTAGAGGATGCGCTTGGCGAACGGCGTGTAAGAGGGATCGAGGACATGGTTACCGATCTTGCGGCCGTTGATCCGCAGCTCGTAGTAGCCCGCCGCGGCAATGTAGATCCTCGCGCTGGCGACCTTGCCGTCGATGCTGAACTCCTTGCGCAGCGCGTTGCCGCCGGCGATCCACTTGCCTTTCCAGTCGCTCTTGTCGAGCAGCCCGGCGCCGAACCGCGCCACCGCGCTCCAGCCGCTTTCGTGGCCCGCGTTGTCCCACGTGCGGACCTTCCAGTAATACGTCTTTCCGCTCTCTAGCGGCTTGCCCGCGTAGGGCACGTTCACAAACTGAGGACTCGCGACCTTGCCGCTGTCCCACGCATCGCCCGTGACGGCCGCGGGATCTTTGGACACGAGGATCGAGTAGGCGCTCTGCGCGGCGCCGCGCGTGGCGGCGACGGGCTGCCACGAAAGCCGCGGCGGGATGGCGTCCACGGCCTCCGGGTTGGTCAGGTATTCGCAACGCAGGTTTTGCGGCGCGGAGATTGGCTGGGCCGATGCGAGCATGGCTCCGGCAAGCACGAAGGTCAGGCAATAGGATTTCCGCATGGGATCGTTCTCCAGATGAAAAGCGTCAGGCGAATTCTATCACTTTGACTGGTCCGGCCCGGTACCGTTCCCACCGTGTGTACACCGTGCATCCACCGTGATTTCACCAGCACATTGCGGTGTTTTTGCGGTCCTCTCACGGTAAAAACGCGGGTCTTTGCGGTGCCTTCACCGGCACACCGGCAATAACCGCAACGGCGCTGCGGCAGACGGAGCGCCGAAATCGAAGCTGGCTTGCTCGACCATCGGCTGCCAGCACGCGCCGCCCTCCAGGCCGTGCGCCGCGCGCACCTCCCCGATGAGGTCCTGGATGCGTTGCGGGTAGTCGCCGCGGATGTAGGCCGCCCGCGAAAAGCGGTCCAGGTAGGCCTTGGCCAGATGCGGGAACTCGCGTTCCAGGAACGGCAGAAACACCGCGGCGGCGCTCGGTTGCAGGAACACGACGTGGCCCTGGAAGTAGCTGGCGCCGCAGCGCCGGGCCTCGCGCGCGACGGCCTCGAGCGCCTCGCGAGCGTCGCTGATTCCTGGCAAGACGGGACTCACGGTGACACCGCACGGGACGCCCGCGCGGGCGAGCCGCCGCAGGGCCGCGAACCGCAGCTCCGGCCGCGGCGCCATGGGTTCCAGCAGCCGCGCCAGCGCCGTGTCGGCGGTGGTGATGGTCATGGTCACGCGGAGATTGTTGCGTCCGGAGACCCGTTGGAGCAACTCCGCGTCGCACGCCACCAGGTCCGACTTGGTGGTGAGGCCGAGGTTGTACCCGGCCAGGCCGGCGAAAACCGTCAGGATCCGGCGCGTGAGGCGGTAGCGCCGCTCGGCCGGTTGATACGGGTCGGTGGCCGTGCCCAGCGCGATCCACTGCCCCGGGTGCACGCGGCGCAACTCGGCGCGCAGCGCAGCCTCACTCCAGGTCTTGGCGAAGATCAGCCGCTCGAACGCCAGACTGTCGTGGAACTCCATGAATTCATGGGTGTAACGGGCGTAGCAGTATTTGCACGCGAACTCGCAGCCGCGGTACGGGTTGAGGGTCCATTCAAACGGTACCCGGTCGCTCGAGCAGCGGTTCAGCAGGTGCACCGCGGGCAGTTCGCGGTACTCCACCCGGCGCTTGCGCTCGAGCGTCGCGGCCCGGTGGGCGCGCTCAGCGAGGGTGGCGGGCATATGCGCAAGTTTCGCATTTTATTCGCCCACGGTCAAGGCCCGGCAAACCCTGGTTGGCCGTCTCAATCTTTACCGTAACCGCTTGTTTGTCAATCTGTTGGACACTTTCTGCTTACAGAAGGGCCACGCTAATGGCAGAATAGGAAACAGTGTCCCACTACCGCGATGAAAGAAATCCGGAAGCGGTCCACTTCCCTGCCTGCCTGCACGTCATGGCGCTACACGGCGCGCTGGCAGTGATCCTCGTGTTCGCAGTCTTGCTGATGATCCTGTTCGACCAGCCGGAACAGATGAACCAGGACCTGCTGCTGATGTTCGGCTGCGGCGCTGCCTTGGCCTTGGTGTGGCCGCACCGGATCACGACGGACCAGCATGGCGTCCGCCGCGTTGGGCTGCTGGGCTTCGGAAAGCGATTCATCCCCTGGAAGGACGTCCGCTCCGTGACCGAAACCGCCGAGATTCCGCTGTTGCCGCGGCGACTGTTCGGCTGCCTACCCAATTATGTGATCGTCATCCGCGCTGCGGAAGGCATCCGGCCGATCCGGTTCACTAGTCGCCACTCGAGTAGAGAAACGTTTCTTCATGAATTGAAACGCTGGGGAGCACCCGGGCTCTAGCAAGTAAGTCACCTGGAATGAATATCTTGCATGAATCAATCGCTGTATGGAAAAGCGGATCCAATCTATATGGAAAACCAGATTGAAGCCCGCCTTTCGTTTCTTATTGACATAAGAAGTTGGTTTTGTAAACTTATTCCATTGGCATGATTCCGCCCGCGCGCAGCGGTGCGGGGGGTTGGCGTGTGCAAAAGATGAGAAGGCCCGTTTACCTGCGCTCGTCCAGCCCGCGAATCATGATCGGACTGTCGAGCCGAGTTGCCGATCTTCGAGAGTGTCGGAATTGTTGCTTGCGGGGAAGATCAGACTGAAGCGGTTTTGCAACCTTGTCCAGGGAGAGCGCTCTCGGGAGTGCTCCCAGGGACATATTCCGGGTGCCATTTTTTGAGCGAGTCCGCTTTCACGGACTCGCAGAGGCGGCCTTGCCCGCCTCCGTAAGGCATGGGTATTGGGAGGTCTGAGTGAAATATCGTAAGTCATTTTTGAAACAGGGCTTGCCGGGAATGATCCTATCCCTGCTCGTCCTTCTGGCAGGGTGCTTCCTGCTCTTTCCTGCATTGGTCAGCGCCCAGTCCGTGAGCGGCGAATTGGTGGGGACCATCTACGACGCCACCGGGGCCACCGTTCCCGGCGCATCGGTCGTGGCCATCAACGTCACCACCGGC
>JBEKHU010000591.1:0-3147 GCA_050012115.1 Bryobacteraceae bacterium
GCCGCTCTCCTGCAGCTTGAGACCGCTGGCCTTGACGAAATCCAGATCGACCGTCTCGCCAACTGCCAGAATCACGGTGTCGCACTCAAAGCGAACGACTTCTCCGGTCGGCATGGGGCGCCTGCGGCCCGAGGCGTCGTACTCGCCCAGCCGGGTCTTGACCGTCTCGATCGCCTTCACCCGGCCCTCGGCGTTGCCGATGATGCGGTGCGGCGCGGCCAGGAAGACGATCTTCGCGCCCTCGGCCTCGGCGGCTTCGGTTTCTTCTGGAATGGCCGGCATGTCCTTGCGCTCGCGGCGGTAGAGGATCGTGACATCCGCCCCCAGCCGCAGCGCTGTGCGGGCCGAATCGATGGCCGCGTTGCCGCCGCCGATCACGGCCACTTTGCGGCCGATCGCGACCTCCTGCTTCTTGGCCACCCCCTCCAGGAACGGCAGGGCCGGCATCACACCGGCCAGTTCCGTGCCGGGCAGGTAAACCCAGGACTCCTTCCAGGTGCCGATGGAGAGGAAGACGGCGTCATAGTCGCCGGCCAGGTCGTTCAGTGTCACATCCTTGCCGACCACGGTATTGAAGACGAACTTGACCCCGGCGGTTTCAATTATGCCGATCTCCCGGTCCAGCGCGGACTTGGGCAGCCGGTAGTCGGGCAGGGCATAGCGCAGCATGCCCCCGGCGAGGGCGTTGGATTCGTATATCACGACCTCATGGCCCAGCAGAGCCAGGTAGTAGGCGCAGGAAAGACCCGTCGGTCCCGCGCCGATCACGGCGACGTGTTTGCCCGTGGGCGGCTTGCGGCATGCCAGCAGGCGCTGCATGGCCCCGTCGTAGATGTGGTCATCGGCGAAGGCCGAATCGGCGATGAAGCGGTGGACGTCGCGCATGTTCACTGCCGCATCGATGCCGACGCGGCGGCAGCGGTTGTCGCACGGGTGTTGGCAGACGCGGCCGGTCGAGGCCGGCAGCGGATTGTCGAGAATGACGCTGAGGAAGGCCTCCTCCAGCTTGTCTTCCTTCAGCAACTCGAGGAAGCGCGGGATGTTCATGTGCAGCGGGCAGGAGTTCTCGCACGGGCTGAGTGCCAGTTCCTCGCACACGCCCGCGCGGCAGCGCTTGGCCCGCAGGTGGTCTTCGAATTCGCTGCGGAAGTGCCGCAGTGTCGTCAGCACCGGGTTGGGCGCGGTCTGGCCCAGGCCGCACAGCGACATGTCGCGGATCATCCGGCTCAGCTCGTCAAGCGTCGCCAGATCCGCCTCGGCGGCGTGGCCGCTGGTGAACTTGTTCAATATGTTGAGCGCCTGGTCCAGGCCGGCGCGGCAGGGAACGCACTTGCCGCACGACTCCGAATGCGTGAATTCGACGAAGTACCGCGCCACGTCCACCATGCAGTTGTCTTCGTCCATCACCACCATGCCGCCGGATCCCATGATCGAGCCCAGTTGCGCCAGGGTCTCGTAGTCGACCGGCGTGTCGAACATCTCCTGCGGAATGCAGCCGCCCGACGGGCCGCCCGTCTGGACGGATTTCACGGCGCGGCCGCCACCCACGCCACCGCCCACGTCGTAGACGAAAGTCTTCAGCGGCGTGCCCAGCGGCATCTCGACGAGGCCGGTCCGCTGCACTTTGCCGACCAGCGAGAACACCTTGGTGCCGGGGCTCTTCGGGCTGCCGGTCTCCTGGAACCAGTTCGCGCCTCGAATGACGATCGGCGCGACGTTGTACCAGGTCTCGACGTTGTTGATGTTAGTCGGCTTGCCGTACAGGCCCTTCTGCGCCGGGTAGGGCGGCCGGGGAGTCGGCCGTCCGGCCTTGCCTTCCAGCGAGTGGATCAGCGCCGTCTCCTCGCCGCAGACGAACGCCCCCGCGCCTTCCACCAGGCTCAGGCGGAAGTTGAAGCCACGCCCGAGGATGTTCTCCCCGAGCAGGCCGCAGGCCGTCGCCTGTTCGATCGCCTGATGCAGCCGGTGCACCGCCAGCGGGTATTCCGCCCGGACATATAGGATGCCTTCCGTCGCCCCGGTCACGAACCCGCCGATCAGCATCCCCTCGATCAGGCTGTGGGGATCGCTCTCGATCTCGTTGCGGTTCATGTACGCGCCCGGATCGCCTTCGTCCGCGTTGCAGATCAGGTACTTCTGGTCCGAATGCGCCTTCCGCAACATCTCCCACTTCAGCCCGGTCTGGTAGCCGGCGCCGCCGCGCCCGCGCAGCTTGGCCTGTTTGACCGCGTCGTTGACCTTCTCCGGGTCGCCGTCGATCAGGACCTTGTACAGCCCCTCGTAGCCTCCGACGGCAATGTACTCCTCGATGTCCTGCGGGCTGATCAGTCCGCAGTGGCGCAGCACCAGCTTCTTTTGGCCGTGGAAGAAGGGCACCTCGCTCCACAGCGGGATGTCGCGGTAGTCGCAACCGTAGTTAATGTGCGCTGTGATGTGGTCCCACTCCTCGATCTTGCACAGCGCCAGTTCGGCCGGCACGCGCCCCGACGCCAGGTCGTCCAGGATCGCCGTGACGTCGCTGGCTTGCACCCGGTGCAGAATCACCAGCGGCTTGCCGGGCAGCCGGACATTCACCAGCGGCTCCTCCGAACAGGCCCCGAAGCAGCCCGTCCGGACCAGCCGGTAGCCCAGCCCGCGCCCCTGAATCTGGTCCGAAAAAGCGTGGTAGACCGCCTCGGCGCCATTGCCCGTCCCGCAGGTGCCCATGCCTACGGCGATGCGCGGAATCGGGGGTAACAGCTTGGCCAGCCCTGCTTCCTTAGCCGCGTGGAAGCTGCTCAGGTCGTCAATTCGCCTCATCGCGGTTCTCCCTCAGCGCGTCGATTTCACGATGCAATGCGCGCTCGTTGACGTGGCCCAGGATGTTGTGGTCCACCTCGACCACCGGCGCCAGGGCGCACTGCCCGAAACAGGCCACGGTGCGTAGCGTGAACTTGCGGTCGGGGGTAGTGGCGCTCACCTTGTCGGCGCTGCCCTCGTCCTCCCCTTCGCGCAGCCCGAGCTGTAGCTTGACGCGCTCCAGAAGCGTCCGGGAGCCCCGCGTATGGCACGCCGTGCCGCGGCAGATGCACACCGAGTGCTCACCCTGCGGGCGCAGGTTGAACAACGCGTAGAACGTCGCCACGCTGCAAATCTGCGAGCCCGGGA
>JBEKHU010000592.1:0-3145 GCA_050012115.1 Bryobacteraceae bacterium
ATCCAGCAGGGCCGCGGCATCGTCCGCACCCAGGAACTGATTCACCGTTAGCCTGAACCGAGTCCCGACTGCGTGACTGAGCCGCGACTGCATGGAGCGGTGGCGTGACCAATCCACTCCCGTCAGCAACCGGTTTCGCGCATCCGGGCGCTTTCACTCGGCATTCTTGAAACGGACTTGCGCACGCGTCCGTCCTGCCGGGGCTTCAGGTCTTCACTGCTCCAGCCCGAGCCGGCGCATGGCGGCATGGAAGCGCGGATCGCCGCGGGCGCATTCGAACTCGGGCGAATGGCCCGCGTTGATCCAGCCCCCCGCGCCCTCTCTCTCCTGCACCTCGCGTTCCAGCCACTCCAGCACCTTCTGCTTGTCCCCGAGAACGCCATACTGCCAGGCAATGGAGATCGTCCCATAGGGCCTCTTGTGGCGCTGCTCCTTGAGCCGGGCGGCCTGGATCAGAGCCGTGTGCAGCCCCGACCGGGCGTAGGTTGCGGCCACGTCGTCCCATTCGCGCAATAATGCCGGATCGTTTGAATTGGACTCCAGCGCCTTCTCCTCCTCGACGGCATTCGCGACCCTGCCCTGCAACCAGTAAATGCGCGCAAGAAGGTAGTGCGCGAACCTCGGCGAGGGAGCCAGCGCCGCCACCCTCTGCGCCTGCTGGATCGCCTGGTCATACTGGTGCACGTCTATAAATATGAGGGTACCCGCGAAGCTGGGCGGCAGCGAGAAGGGATCCAGCTGGCGGGCCTTCGCGTTCCAGGCAACCGCTTCCTGGAGGCGGCCCTGGTAGATCCGCAGAGCGGCGAGCCAGTGGCAGCTCGGGGCGTAGTTGCTGTCCAGTTCGATCGCCCTCTTTAACTCCCGGTCGGCCTCATCGGGCCGCTGGAGGTTCGTGAAAATCTCCCCCAGAGACGCATGGGCCTCCGCCAGGTCTGGCTCGATCGCCAGCGCCTTCCGGGCGTACCCTTCAGCGCGGACGATGTCACCCTTGTTCCACCAACCCGTGGAGTAACAGTCGGCCAGTCCGGAGTAGGCCAGCGCGAACCGCGGGTCCTCTCGCAGCGCCTGCTCGAAGTACCCGACCGCCTGTGTCGTCTTGTCCTCCGTGCGCTGATCGAACAACGCCCGCCCGCGCAGGTACAGCTCACGGGCGTTCAGGTTGGCCGTCTTGCCGCGGGCCAGGCGGGCCTCCCGGTCGAATGCGAGGTTCCGGCTGACTTCGCGGGCGATCGACAGCGCCATCTCCCGTTCCAGGGCGATCACGTCGGACGCGTCGCGGGTGTAGGTGTCGGCCCACAGATGCCCCTCCTTGCGCGTTCTCACCAATTGGGCGCTGATCCTTACCCGGCCTCCGGAGTGCAGGACCGTCCCCTCCACCGCTGCGTCCACGCCCAGTTCTTTGGCGATCTCCGGCAGCGTCTTTTTCCCCTTCCCGTAATGCATCGCCGTCGTACGTGAAATCACGCGCAGCGTCGTCAGCCGGCCCAGGTCCGTGATCAGCTCGTCGGTCAGCCCCTCAGCGAAGAAGTCCTCATCCGGGTTCCTCGAAAGGTTCTCCAGCGGTAGAACGACGATGGAAGTGATCTGATCCGCGCCGAACCTCGCCAGTAAACGCTCCCGCATCCCGACCGCATTGAAGGTGAACAACGCCACCGCCAGCAGGATGACTGCGCCCCCAGCCAGCGCAGGCAGCCACCAGAGCTTCGTCAGCGCCCTCCGCCCGGGAGCTTCCTCGTCCGGCGCGGCGGGCGTTTCAGCCGCCGGGGCAGGCGTGGCGGGCTCGCCCGGTTTGGCTTCCGGCGCGGCGGTGACGGTCACCGGCGCAATGAACCGATACCCCCGCCGTGACAGCGTCTCAATGAAGCGCGGATTGTCGGCCGAATCGCCCAGCGCCGTCCGGACCTTATTGATGGCTTTCGTCAGGCTCTTGTCGAAATCGACGAAGGTTCCGTCGGGCCAGATCCTGGCTTGCAGCTCGCCGCGGGTCACCACCTCGCCCGGCCTTTCGAGCAGCGCCGCCAGGACCTCGAATGGCTGGTCTTCCAGCCTGATGCGAACCCCGTGCTTGCGCAGTTCCCGCGCCCGCCGGTCCACTTCGAAGACTCCGAAACAGACCCGATAGTCCTCAATCGCCATTGCTGTGTGGAAGCTTAGCATGGCAGCACTTCAGCGTAAAGGAGCAACTCCGAAGATCTCTTGTCTTCTCTGCTATTTAGCGCGGGACCTTTTCTCAATTGAAAAAGGACATCGCAGGCGTTGCCATTTCGTCACAACCCGTGGCACCTGGATTGCGGAGGTGAGCATGAAAGCTCGCAACTTCGTTTTGCTCTTGATTGTCGCGTTCTTCGCGACGCTCCCCGGATTATGCGGTGGGCCGCCGGGCCCGCCCTTCACGCCGATCGAGCCTACCGGCACTGATTGCCAACCCGTGGCCGGGGTATTGATGACCGACATCTACGCCATTACCCCCGGCCAGATCAACCTGGGGCCGTCTTTCGGAGATCTGGGCGGCGCCGTCTCGGCACAGATCCTCGGCCAGAACCCCGACGGCTCATTCAAAGTGCAGCACTACTGGATTTCGACTCAGGGCGACATCATGAAATTCCAGCAGGCTGCCCTCTATGCGGTCGCCCTGCCCGGCCTTCCGGGTGTGTTTGCCGTGCCGTGGGGATACTACACGGCCTATATCATCCCGGGCGGCACCGGGAAATGGGCCAACGCCACCGGTTACATCACCTGCTTCGGGATGGCTGACTTCAACGCGCTCACCCTCGTGCTGAGGTATCGCGGGAAGGTCTGCTACAACTTCGGCAGTTGAAGCCGCAGGCACTGAGGATATGGAGGTATCTATGAAAACTCGCAGCTTCGTTCTTCTCTTCGCTGTGGCGTTCTTCGCGCTGTGCCCCATCTATGCCGATCAGGACTGGTCTTGTCAGGACGTCTCGGGAGTCTTGATGACCGACATCGGTGCGATTACCCCTGGCAGTATCAACCTCGGGCCGGCCTTCGGAGATCTGGGCGGCGCCGTTTCCGCGCAGATCCTCGGTCAAAACCACGACGGCTCATACAATGTGCAGCACTACTGGATTTCGAAGGAGGGCGACGTCATAAAGTTCCAGCAAGCCGTCCTCCATCCGGTCTACGT
>JBEKHU010000593.1:0-3143 GCA_050012115.1 Bryobacteraceae bacterium
GACCGGGGCCGCCCTCCACCGCGTGTCAGCCTGACTCGCGGGACACAGCAGCAGACAGAACACGAGCGGTTCCGCCGTCCGCAATCCGATCCTGAGCCAGTTCACTCATTCAGCGTATCCCGAATGCTGGCCGCCTGAATCGAAAGATGGCAAAGCCGCCGGCCGTGCCGAATCTTCAATCCAACGCCAGTTGGCCGTCTAGGCCAGAAGGAAGACGCCCTGATATGCGCCCGTTGCGTTTTCACTGCGCGTACCATTTCCTCCCCGAATTTGATCTGCCTCGGATCAACGCTTCTTGTGTTCAATATGCCGAAGCCGCCAACCGCCGTCCAGGCTCCTGCTGCGCCGGCGGCAGTTCATGCACCAGCAGAGCACCGGACCGCCCTTCCTCCCTCTCCTCAGTTGACACCGCCCCGCCCCAAACCCAAAGCTGGTGAGATCATGCCCACCGGCGCCCCAGCCGCCGCTCCCGTCCCGGAGCCGCACGCCCCTTCCGAGTTCCTCCGCCGCCTGGGGCTCTGGGATTCGACGATGGTCGTCGCCGGCTCCATGATCGGTTCCGGCATCTTCATCGTCTCCGCCGAAATGTCCCGCCAGATCGGCAGCCCCGGCTGGCTCCTGGTCGCCTGGCTCGTCACCGCGGCCCTCACCATGTCCGGCGCGCTCTCCTACGGCGAACTCGCCGGCATGATGCCCCGCGCCGGCGGCCAGTACGTCTACCTGCGCGAGTCCTTCTCGCCCCTCTGCGGCTTCCTCTATGGATGGACGCTCCTGCTCATCATCCAGACCGGCACCATCGCCGCCGTCGCCGTCGCCTTCGCCCGCTTCTCCGGCATCTTCTGGCCGGTCATCAGCGAATCCCGCTACCTCATCCCGCCCATTCATCTCAGCCCGACCTACGCCCTCTCCCTCTCCACCGCCCAACTCCTCGGCATCGCCGTCATCCTCTTCCTCACCTGGACCAATAGCCGCGGCCTCGACTACGGCCGCATCGTCCAGAACGTCTTCACGTCTAGCAAAATCGCCGCCCTCCTCGGCCTCATCGTCGTCACTCTCTTCCTCGGTTGGAACGCCTCCGCCGTCCACGCCAACTTCGGCGACTTCTGGTCCCCCCGCGGCGTCACGCCCATCGCCGCCGGCCTCAGCGCCGCCACCGCCTTCGGACTCTTCGTCGCCTTGTGCGTCTCCCAGACCGGCTCGCTCTTCTCCTCCGACGCCTGGAACAACATCACCTTCACCGCCGGCGAGGTCCGCTCGCCCGTGCGCAACATCCCCCTCTCCCTCGCTCTCGGGACCTTCCTCGTCTCCGCGCTCTATCTCTCCGCCAACCTCGGCTACCTCGTCACCCTGCCCCTCGACGCCATCCAGCACGCCCCTTCCGACCGCGTCGCCACCGCCGCCCTCCAGGCCATCTTCCCCGGGCTCGGCGTCCGACTCATGGCGGCCACCATCATGATCTCGACCTTCGGCTGCATCAACGGACTGGTTCTGGCCGGCTCCCGCGCCTGTTACGCCGTCGCCCGCGACGGTCTCTTCTTCCGCCGCGCCGGCACTCTGAATCGGGCCCAGGTCCCCGGCTTCGCCCTGCTCGTCCAGGGCGCTTGGGCCGTCCTGCTCATCCTGCCCCGCACCTACGCCCCCGCCACGCGCGCCTACGGCAACCTCTACTCGAACCTCCTCGACTACGTCATCTCCGCCAACCTCATCTTCTACATCCTGACCATCGCCGCCGTCTTCCGCCTGCGCCTCACCCGCCCCGCCGCCGACCGCCCCTACCGCGCCTTCGGCTACCCCCTCGTCCCCGCCCTCTACATCCTCGGAGCCTCCGCCATCCTCATCGTCCTCTTCGTCTACCGCCCCGCCACGACTTTCCCCGGACTGGTCATCGTCCTCCTCGGCATCCCCTTCTACCTCCTGATGCGCCACCCCGCCCGCTGACCCCTCCTCGTACGTCTTCATAGCGGGTCCCTTTAAATTCGGCGGCAGTGAGCCAGCGCCCGTAGACGCCGCCTACCCTTCCGACCGCCTATTCGGAATTCCGACTTCTCGCTCGAGGCGCCGCACACCCGCAAATTGCTGTTATCATGTTCGCTTGCCGCTCCAGCACCCTGCACAGGACTGGCCAGAGGTGAACACCAATGCGTCTAACCGAAATCGCGATCTCGGAAATCCTGCCCAATGCTGAGAATCCCCGCGGTATCGATATCCCCACTCAGGACACGAAACTGTCATATCTGAAGGATTCGATAAAGACTTTCGGCGTCCTTGTGCCCGTGGTTCTCACTCCCAGAGGGAACAAGTTTCTCCTCGTAGACGGGGAAAGGCGATACTACGCAGCCAAGGCAGTCGGACTGGATAAACTCCCCGCGTATATTATCACCGCGAACAACGGATCGGAGCTAGCCTCCAAGGACTTGCTTTTCCGCATGTTCCAGATCCACCACCTGCGAGATCAATGGGGTCCGGTGCAACAATGCCGTGCTCTCGAAAGCACTTATGACAAGATCGTCGTCCGCAAGGAGATCAAGGCTATCGAAGACGTCAAGTCATCCGTGAAGGCAGTGACTGAGGAGTTAGCGGACGTCACGGGGATTGACTATCGGACCGCATGGGATCGCGTTAAGTTCCTGCGGTGGCCGAAGGACATCAAACTGCCGCTGTACCAACATCCCGACGCGGAAGGGTACTGGTACATTTGCGAGATCGAAGAGAAGATCATCATACCAGCACTATCCAACTATCCTGAATACTTTGAGAAAGTGCCGGTTGACGAGGTCCGAAAGGATCTTTTCAAAAAGCTCAATACAGTACTAGAGCGTTCGACTGACGTTCGAAAAATAGGCCCCTTCTTCAAGGCAGAGCTCCGAAGAGCGGCCGATAGGAAAAGTCTCTGCCGCATTCTTGACAAGCTCCGCTCACAGCCCGAGATGACCTACCAAGAAGCACAAGAGGAGCTCATAAGCGCCTTGCCTGAAATAACCAAGCGCGACCCACCAAGTCCGCGGCGCCTTGTTAGTGCAATGTCCAGCCTGGAGCTTGACCTCGGGATATTTGACGTTTCCTTTATACGTCCGAAACAGGGACGCGGCCACGCGACCGTTAAGGAGCTCCTGGTGGCGGCCAAGAGCCTTAAGAGCGGCCTA
>JBEKHU010000594.1:0-3143 GCA_050012115.1 Bryobacteraceae bacterium
CCATTCCAAGGCGAGGACGACAACGAAGGCTGAGGCGGTTTTCGCCGCAACCCGGAGGGACGGGGCCGGTTTTCCCGATTTCTGCGTCGTTCGTCGCTCGCAGACACCCGGTATGCGTCGCTCCTCGCTCCTGGAACTCGGAAAAACCGGCTCCCGTCGCCACCGTCCGCGTAGTGTGAACAGGCCCTAGGCCGGCAGGACTCTCTCATCGCCTGGTGAACCGGACCGAGCGCCCCGGAGATAGACTTCTGCAATGCATCCGGAGAGGTGAATTGGTCGAGGTCTGTCGAGCAGGGATAGAACGACGGTTCAAGATATGATCGATAAAACGAAGGAATCGACTTGAACCTCCGACTTTTCTGGCATGACGTGGCAGTCTGCGCGCGGTCGCCGTGGGGACTATCGCAACGGGTGAAGGTGCTGGCTGTCCTGTTGCTCGATCGCTGGAATGCATATACGCCGCTGAAATGGCGACCCGTGCTGCAGGCGCCGATCACGTACCAGGAGCGGCCCATACGCCTGGCGGTCCGGATGGACAGCAATGACTCTTACGTCTTCCGCGAACTGTTCCTTTACCACCACTACGACCATCCGCTAGGTGAGCCAGCCACGATTCTCGACCTGGGAGCCAATTGCGGGTACGCCACGCTGCTGTTTGCGGCTCGCTACCCGAACGCGCGTATCGCCGCTGTGGAACCGCACGCCGACAACCTGGCAGCGCTGCGTTCGAATCTCGAGTTGAACGGCGTGCAGGCAGTTGTATTCGAGGGGGCGGCCACCCGGGAAGATGGCGCTGTAACCCTGTTCGTCCGCGAGAGCCTGTCACACGGCCTCGTGGTCCGCGAACGCACAGGGCATGGCGGCGAGCTGACCGTCCGCGGCTTCAGCATCCCCACATTGCTCAACCAACTCGAATGGGACCACATCGATCTTCTCAAGATCGACATCGAGGGCTATGAACGCGTCTTGTTCGCAGGCCATCCGCCCTGGTTGAGGCGAGTGACCAGAATCATCGGCGAATATCACGATTCCTACCGGCTCTCCGAGGTTTCTTCGGACCTTTGTCCTCTGGGCTTCGCCGTCACCGCGTTGCCGGGTCGAAACATGTTCCTGGCCGTAAGGAATGGGCAGCCTGGACGCGAGGCAGGCTGACTCCCTTGAGAGCGGCGCAGACCCGCAGGACTCGATGCCGCCGCCTTCCGTATACTACGAATAACCCCACATGAAACTGCCCGCTCCCGATGCTATCCAGTCACACTCGATAGCGGTCGTGGGACTGGGTTACGTCGGGTGTGTCACCGCGGCTTGTCTGGCGCATCTCGGACACCGGGTGTGCGGCGTCGAAATCGACCGAGCGAAGGTCCGGCAGGTACTTGCCGGAGAGTCTCCGTTTTACGAACCGAAGCTGACCGACCTGATTCGCCAAGGCGTCCGGAGCGGCCGGCTGCGGGCCACCGTTTCTCTCGAAGAATGCCTGCGCGAAGCCGACTTCTGCATAATCTCGGTGGGGACGCCGCTCGACGATGACGGTCTGCCAGTGCTGGAGCCGCTGCGCCGGCTGGTCATTGCGAGTGCGAAGACATTGGCGCAACGAGTCCGCGAAGCAAGACGCCCGCCGGTGATCATTGTTCGAACCACGATCCTGCCGGGGACCTGCGAAAGCGTGCTGAAGCCCCTGCTGGAACCGCATGGTTTGTCCCTGGTGTTCAACCCGGAGTTTCTGCGTGAAGGCTGCGCCGTGGACGACTTCTTCGCACCGGGTCTGATCGTCCTGGGCGGCGACGATTCTGAGGCCATGGCACGGGTGGCGGAGCTGTACGCCGCCCTACCATGCCAGCCGTGTTCGCTGGGCTACCGCGCGGCCGAGATGGTAAAGTACGCATGCAATGCATTCCACGCTACCAAGATCGCTTTCGCCAATGAGATCGGGTCGCTTTGTGGCGCGCTCGGAATCGATGGCAGCGACGTCATGAGCGTGCTTTGCCAGGACACCCATCTCAACCTCTCGAGCGCCTACCTCCGCCCGGGCTTCGCTTTCGGGGGGTCCTGCCTGAGAAAGGACGTCGGGAGCCTAGTCGCGCAAGCCAACGGCCGCGAGGTCGACCTGCCCTTGCTGGGCTCGATTCTTCCCAGCAACCGCAGCCATCTGAATCGGGCGGTTCATGCGGCGCTGGCTCTGCCCGACGAGCGCATCGGTCTGTACGGACTTTCCTTCAAAGAACACACGGATGACATGCGGCACAGCCCGGCACTCCTGCTGCTGAGAGAACTTCTCGACGCGAAGCGCAGCGTGAGAGTGTACGACCCGAGTGTCCGTATCGACCGCATCGTCGGAACCAATCGCGGGCTGCTCTACTCGGTCGTGCCCGAAATCGACGGGCTGCTGACTGAGAACCTGAGCGAATTGCTGCGCCAGTCGAGCCGGCTGATTCTTACCAAGCGGCCGAGTGTGGCGGAGTTGGAGGAAATCCGTTTGAGTGAGCTGCCGGTACTCGTTCTGACTGCACGCCCGGAAGGTCACAGCGCAAGCGGCTCTCCTTGATGGGACGGACTTCCGTTTCTCCGAAATTGGTGGTGCGACCGATGACGGCCTCCCGCAACGGTGGTCAATCGCAGGGTCCCGGACGGGCAGGGTGCCTGGAATCGGCAGCTGCCCAGCCTGGTCCATTCTCCGCTTCCGGCCAGCCCGCGCAGAGGTGTGAGATGATGCCTTGGAAACACGCGTAGCAGGGGTTCATTCAATGGAATCTGACGACGCCTCTCCGACCTCGACCAGTGCAAAAACAGCGGCCGTTGGCGGCCGCAGCCGAAGCCTCCCATGGCTATGGGCCGCGGTTGCGGTTGTGCTGGTGCTCGGCTGGCAGGCCGCGACCGTGCATGTGAACTACGCCGACAACTGGAGCGGTCTGTTCCGCATAGGCCACAAGGCGCGCCTGCCGGACCGACTGGCGCAAAGCTCCTTCCGCAACGCGCATCCGTCGGGCTACGACGGACAGTTCTACCGGCTCATCGCGCACGACCCATTTCTGCGGTCGGGGACCGCGGCCTACCTTGACGCTCCGCTGCTGCGCTCGCGCAGGATTCTGGTCCCGGTGCTGGCCTGGACCGTCGCGTTAGGCCGCGATGATCGGGTGGATGGCGCT
>JBEKHU010000595.1:0-3135 GCA_050012115.1 Bryobacteraceae bacterium
TGGTTTATCGCCCATCTTTTCGGAGGAGTCCCGCCTTTCGGACGAAGGCCGTCAACTACGCGCGGTCCGAGTTCTCGCAGACCCTGCGCAACGCGTTCCAGGATGAGGAGGACGAGCCGACCGGGTTAGCGCCGCAGGCGCCCGCGAGCCGTTGGGGGCAAGGCGCGTTGGAATCGCTGATATTGGTTCTGGTGCGGCTGGCGACGTTGGCCGTAGGGCTGGCGGTGTGGCGCATCGCCAGCGATCTGGGGCTGTTCTGGCGATTCGTGTTCAGCTCGGGAGTGCTGTCGCACTGGCAGGTCTGGTTCGCGCTGGGCGTGCTGCTGTCGGGAAGCGCCTTGACGCTGTCGAGACGGCTGCAGCTCACGCAGGCGGACGAAGCCGGCGCCAACCAGGCGCAGGCGGCCTGAACAACTCCAACTTCGGTCGAGCCTGAATTCCGCCGACTGTACACTGGTCGTATGCGGTTCACGGCGGTGTTGCTGCTGACGTTGCTCGCGGGCGCGGCGCGGGCCCAGACCAGTTGCCAGACGACGCCCACATGGAAACCCTGCGAAATCGTTGTTGAATTGAGCGACGAGGCGCTGAAGGCGCACCCGAACCCGGTGGCGAGCGTCGATCTGTGGGGCGAGTTCCGCTCACCCGCGCCGAAATACCGCACCTACCGCTTGCCGGCCTACTGGGATGGCGGGCGGCGCATGGTGATCCGCTTCACGCCGGACGAGCCGGGGGCGTGGACGTGGCGCGTGACGGGGAACGTGGCGGAACTGGACGGGCAGCAAGGGCAGTTGACGGCCGCGGAGAACAGCCGGCAGGGTTTCCTGCGGCCGGCGAACCTGCACTTCTGGATTCACCCGGAGAGCCTGGCGGCGCATCTGTGGATGGGCGACGACCACGCGGACCTGTTCACGATGGAGCGCGGCGCGTTCGACCGGCTGGCGGCGGCGCGGGTGGAACAGAAGTTCACACATCTGCGGGGGCTGGTGCTGGCGCCGGGCGCACAGCCCTTTAGCGCGCCCGACCAGCCGAACCGGGCGTACTTCGCCGAGATGGACGCGCGCATGAAGGCGCTGGACGAGCGCGGGCTGGTGGTGGATCTGGTGCTGGCGCCGGATGCGGCCGCGCTCCAGCGGGCGTTTCCAGCGTGGGGGCAACGCGAGCGGTTTCTGCGCTATGTGCTGGCGCGGTACGACGCGTTCAACGTGAGTTGGGAGATCGCCGGAGCGTTCGAGGGAGAGGCGAGCGGGCGCAACATCATCCGCGAGCTGGGCGTGGCGCTACGGCGCTTCGATCCGTACAATCATCCGGGCAGTTGCGGCGCGCAGGTGACCTCGTCGCCGCTGCTAGGTGACAAGTGGATGTCGCACCTGATCGAGAACTCGCCCGATCCGGCAGTGGGCGCGATCGAGCACCAGCAGTATCCGCTGCCGCTGGTGAGCACGGGCTTTGCGCCGCCAGGCGTCAAGGGGGCCGCGTTTCGAAAGGGGCTGTGGGAGGCGACGCTGAGCGGACAGTGGCCGACATCGCGCATCGCCGAGATCGAAAGCGCCGAAACGAAGGCGATGCAGACATGGGCGGAGACGCTCGCACAGACGCGGTACTGGGAGCTGGAGCCGTATTTCGAACTCGACGGCGGGCGGGCCGTGGCGCTGAGCGGCGTGGAGTACCTGGTGTACATCGAAAAGCCGGGGCCGCTGAGCATGTTCGTCGAAAAGCACAGCTACGACGTGTACTGGATCAATCCGGCCACGGGCGAACGCATCCATGAGAAGAAGGACTGGAAGGGCGAGGAGTTCACGGACGAACCGCCGGACCGCTCGCACGACTGGATTCTGCACCTGTCGCGCGACGGCCATAAAGCGGGCATGGCCAGGAGCTACAAATTCGAGTCGCAGCCCAACCAGTTGCAGGAGGTCGAGACCAACCTCACTCGAATCCCCTATGAATTGGTGACGCCGAAGCCGGACACGACGACGCTCGTGGCGGGGCAGCCGGCGCCGTTTCAGATCCGCTTGCGGCGCGAGACGAAGGGCACGCGGCGGATGATGTACGTGCTGACGGGCGAGGTGGTGCTGGACGGCTCGGGCATGCGGGTGCTGGCGACCGGCAACGCGGGGGTGCTGAACATTCCGCGCGAAATGCTGGTAAACGAAAGCGGCGTCCTGAACGTGCGGATCGAAGCATTGAACGCCGCCGGCAAGCTGTACGCGCTCGACGTTGTGTTTCCGGTGCAGAGGACGGGCCCGTGAGACGAATCGTGGCCATCGACACGACGAGCGAGTTCGGCAGCCTGGCGCTGGTCGAGGATGGGCGAGTGGTCGAAGAGATTCTGTTGCACAGTCCGGACGGCTTCGCGCACATCCTGTTTCCGCAACTGGTGCGGCTGATGGATCGCCACGGATGGCGGCCCGGCGAGGTGACGGGCTATGCGGCGGCGGCGGGGCCGGGATCATTCACCGGGGTACGTGTCGGGCTGACCGCCGCGAAGGGGCTGGCCGAAACAGCCGGGTTGAAGGCGGCAGCGGTTTCGAATCTCGAGGCCATGGCGGCGTTCGGCACGAGCGAACTGCGGGCGCCGTTTTTCGATGCGCGGCGGGGGGAAATCTATGGGGCGCTGTACAACTCGAAGCTGGAAGCGTTGCGGCCCGAGATGGCGCAGCCGCTCCCTGGGTGGCTCGCTTCCCTGCCCCCTGAGGCCGAATTGCTGACGCCCGATGCGGAGCCGTTCGCAGCCGCGTTAGGCGGCCGGCCGGTCACGCGGACGCCACGGGCGCTGGCCGGGGCGATCGGGCGGCTGGCGGAAACGCGGCTGCAGGATCCCATTCAGATCGATGCCAACTACGTGCGGCGATCCGATGCGGAACTGCATTGGAAGGACGCCCGGTAAACTGACGATTGCCGCGGGAACCCGCAGACGGGCGCGGGTGTCTCAATAGTTGTCGTAATTGACGACAAGGACATCCGAAATGAACAGACGAAGAGGAGCGGGAGCGCTCCTGTGTTTGGCGGCACTCGGGCTGGCGGGCTGCGCGCCGCATCGAATGCCGGCGCCGGGGACGTGGCATTTTGATACCACTGGCCCGGGCTTGCTGAGGCCGCCCGTGGAGGCGACGCCGCACGCGGGGATGTATCACA
>JBEKHU010000596.1:0-3134 GCA_050012115.1 Bryobacteraceae bacterium
GAACGACGCCCGCGGCGGCCCTCCCGGCGCGGAGCAAGCCGCCGCGCGAGCCCCGGCTTCGGCGGCGCCGGCGGGAGTCGCCTCCGCTCCTGCCGGCAACTCAGGCCCGCGCGCCGACTCGCCGCCGGCTGTGCGGATTCTCAATACCCGCTCTGGCCCCGTCGAAGTCCGCGAATTCTCCGACGGCTCGCAGCAGTGGCGCTTTCCGTCCACCGGCTCATTCGATGTGGTCATCGTCCAGCATTCCGCTGGCACGATGATTCCCGAGGCCCAGTCGCTGCTCACCGGGTGGCCTGTCCAGACCGTCTACCTCACCCTGGGAACCGCCAAGGAATGGATCATGCAGTACTGCCTGCCAGCTTCCGCCAGCGCCCCAGCCGCTCAATCCGGGATGCTTGTGACACTGGGCAAGCCCGCCAAGTTGGAGGCTCCGTTCATTCAACTCGCCATGCTCCCGCCGCCCAAGATCACCAACGCCGGGCGCCCGGCGCTGTTCTTTGGAACGCTCGGCGCTGACGGCCGGTTCCGGCGCCTGCGCCCGGTGTCTGCGCCCGACTATGAGACACGCGCCGAGTTGCTTCCGTACCTCGAGCAATGGCTGTTCCGGCCGGCCAAATGGGACGGGGCATTCGCGGAAGTCGAAGTCGTTTTGCTCGTACCAGCATCCGCGGGCGGGTGACCACACGGCGGTAATCGCGCCCAACCATCCCAAACGCTGGAAGCCCCTACCGAAGAGCCGGCGATCTCAGACGCCTCCCGCGATCAATCGGAGAGCTAACCGTTTGCCCGTTCATTTCAGTTTGTAGAGCCGCCACGATTCCGATTCGGCCGCCAGACCGTATCGTTCCAGCAGGCCCGGCTGGTAAATGCGGTAGTAGCCGTCGTAGTAGTGCTCCTCGAGTGCCGGCTCCTTCGGAACCATCACCACCGTCGCGTCTCCGAAGTACTCCTGATCCGAGGGGTGCACCTCATCCGTAAAGAGGTAGTTATAGCCGACGGCGGCCATGCCCCCGTGCGGCGGCCGCCATCCCAGAGCGTACGGGAATGGATTCACCATGTCCATATTGAGCACCCGGTCGCCCGGCCCGCAGTGCTGCTTCAACAGCGCGATTCCTTCGTTGATGCGGCCCGTGTAGACTCCTCCGTTGCCTCGCCTGTCGAATGCGCCATCGTACAGAATCATCGCTGCCAGGCGCGGCACACTGAATCTCACCCGGCTTCGTGCCGCCGACGGATGCGCTTTCTGCGCGGCTCCGTATCCCAGACCCGCCACATCCGAACACACCCAGAAGCGGCATCCCGCGCGCCTGCATGTTGCTGAAAATCAGCATCGCATCCGCCAGGAAGACCAGCAGCCCCCAGATCAGCAGCTCCTGCTCCTCCAGCCAGCGTCCCTTCTCCTTCTGCGTGGGAGATCCATACAGGTACAGCGCAATCACCACCGCCAGCGACGGGACCTGCGATCTGAGTATGTCGGCCAGATCCCACGGGCTCATCGCCATGGAACGCCCGGCGGCTGCCATCCGCAAATCCTGCACAAACCTGACCACGTCGAAGCTCACGTAAGCCAGCAACGCCAGCGCGACAACGCCGAAGCCGGCCGCCAGCCCGCCCAGCCGTCTCCTGTTCAGCCCCCGCAGGACGAGCGAAGCTCCCACGATCGGCAGGGTCACAAAGAAATAGCTGGCCTTCAGAAACAGCGCCACAGCCATGGCCGCGCCGGTCGAAACCCCGCCCCAAAACTCGCCGGCGTTCTCGTCCCGCCCTTTCAATCGCTGCAGGCACTCCATCAGCACCAGCCCCACCAGTGCGAAGCTGTAGCGGTTGTGGACCATCGCGTGCGTCGACCAGGTGGGCCGTGTCCCCAGTGCATACGGCGCGGTCACCAGCAGCGCCAGATAGAGCCCGAACAGAACCCGCCAGGCGGTCTCAAGCCGGTCCCGTCCCAGCCCGTACCCCCACAGCCCTGTCAGCAGCCCGAAGATCGCGCTCCCGTAGCCGATTGCGTTCGGCGATGCGTTGGAAAGCGCCATTCCCAGGCCGACCACCAGGTACATCACCGGGCCCCAAGGGCTGTAGAAGTCCAGGTGCGGCCGCTGACCACAAACCGTGCGCCACGCATTCGCCAGCCAGAAGAAGTCGTCGTGGCCGAAAATCTGTGTCGGAACGATGCCGATGAACGCGGTCGTACCGCATATCAACAGCAGACAGGCAACGAAGAGCAGACGCCCTCGCGCCGCCCCATCACGGCGCTCCCTCCACGGCCAAAGGAAGGTGTTCCGCCCGCTCCCTCGCGCAGGACTCACAGCGCTGCCATCCGGCTCTCCCGGCGCTTGTTTGAATGGACCCATGATCGGCGCTCCCACCTCCCTCAGCTTCACCGGCGGGTCAGGACCGCTGGAAAAAGGATTCTAGCATCACACTTCGTGACACGTCTCTCGCGGAATCGCCCGCCGATCGTCAACGCCCCCGTGGCGGCTGGCGCTTCTCAGGGGAATGCTGGTGCGGCGCTGCCCCTCCGCCGCCGCTCCTTGAAACGCCCGCCTGCCGCGACTCCGCTCCTCCCCTGCCCTGCCCCGTTTGCCTTGCGCTTCCCTCGGCTATACGATGGTCCCGTCTCGTTCATACGCGGGCCGCTGCCCCATCCTGAGCGCCTTGTCACGCTCGCGCTGGGCGCGACGCGCCGGCCCGCCCGGGAGGAACACGATGCAGCGATACGGGATGGTGTTGCGGTTGCGGCCGGAGGCCACTGAGGAATACAAGCGCTATCACGCCGCGGTCTGGCCGGAAGTGCTGGCCATGATCACCGCGTGCAATATCCGCAATTACTCCATCTATTTCAAGGACGGCTTTCTGTTCAGCTACTTCGAGTACCACGGCCGCGACTTCCCCTCCGACATGGCCCGCATGGCCGCCGACCCGAAGACCCAGGAGTGGTGGGCCGTCATGCAACCCCTGCAGGACCCCCTGCCCACGCGCCAGCCCGGCGAATGGTGGGCCGATATGGAAGAAGTCTTCCATCACGACTAGCCGGGCGGCTGAGGCGGGGGCCTTGAACTGAGCGCCGCGGCCTTTACTCCGCCGGCCTGGCCAGCGCCTTCACCAGCTCGTATAAAAACGTCTGGCCTTCATAG
>JBEKHU010000597.1:0-3132 GCA_050012115.1 Bryobacteraceae bacterium
GCACCTGGGGCGAGGGCACGTACTCCATCACCGCGCCCTGCTGGCGCAGCTTGAAGACAAGCTTGGCGACGGGGATCTCCTGCACCGGAGTGCGGCCCGAGATGGCAAGCGCGGCGGCGACACCGGCGGCCTGGCCCAGGATCATGTATTGCGGCTCCATGCGCGCCGAGGAGTAGGCCACATGGGAGGCCGAAAAGGCCACTGGAACCAGCAGGTTAGCCGCCTCGGCCCGCTTGGGCAGCATGATCCGGTAGGGGATCTGGTAGGGCAACACCTCGACCTGCATGTCGCCCTCGTTGCGCGCGAAGCCGCGCGCGTCGACGATCCGCTCCACGTTGTGGGAATCGCTGTTGTAGGAGCCCATGCCGACGGGGTCGGGCTTGGTCAGCTCGGTCTGTAAGTCCTTCTGCACCAGGACGTATTCGCCGATCATGCGGCGCGATTCGCGGACGTAGATCTGGTGCGGCCAATGGTCCGTATCGGTGAACTCGTCGCGGCACAGGCCCCAGCCGTTCGCCTCCCGGCGCAACTCTTCCGGGACCTGGGGGTCGTTGGCCAGGAAGTAGAAGAAGCCCTGGATGTAGTCCTTGTGCTCCTGCCAAATCAATGCCTTACGGGCATAACTGGCATCCGGATAGTCCCAACTGCCGCCGATGTAGTCGGTGGAGAATGCGCCGTTGTTGTTGATGTCGGCCTTGCCGTTGGGGATGCGGTCGACCTTGATGACCGAGTCGAGCACCGGCACGCGGCCTTCGGCCTTCATGCGCGCTGCGAGCAGGCGGGCGAACAGGGCGTAGCGCCGCGCATCGTAGCCCTGCGGCGGGGTGAAAGCGACGCGATTTTCCGGCACTTCCGAGAAGCACATCCGGAAGTTATAGGCCTGTATGGCTTTATCGGCCGTCCCGGGAGCCGGCAGGACACGCGTCGAAACCTCGGGCAGCAGTCTGCCGTCGGCATCCCGGGCCGGGACATCGACCAGGAACTGGTGCATCGGCGTGCGCGCGCGCACCCCGGCCAGCGACTCTCCATATTGCGCGCTGCCCTCCCGGCCGTAGGTGTAGGCAACCCCGGCTTGGGCCATCAGGTCGCCCTCGTAACTGCTGTCAATAAAGACCTTGGCGGCAAAGGAGGCGCCGTTTTCCAGGCGGATTTCCTGAATCTCGCTACCACGTTTCTGGACGCCGTCGTGCTCGCGCAGGCGGTGGTTTTCAAAGACCGCAACACCGGCTTCCTTTAGCATTTCGCGCAGAATCGCCTCGGCGACGTGCGGCTCGACATACCAGGCGGCGTCGATGCCGTAGCGCTGCATCCCGTAGTGCCGGCCGACGCGCTGATAGAACTCGAAGGCGTAGCCGCCGATGACCTCTTTCTTTCCGAAGTCCGTCAGCCCGAGTCCGCCGGAAACCATTCCACCGATGTGGGTTCCGGGTTCGAGCAGGGCGGTTTTCAGGCCCTCCCGGGCGGCGCTGACCGCAGCGATGGCGCCACCGGCGGTGCCGCCATAGACCACGACATCGAAGCTTTGCGTCGCCCCGAGGGATGCCAGGGCGGATGAGACGAACAGGAGCAGAGTGCGCATGAGCCAGGATTTCCGAATGGGTCCTCCTGGGCCACGGCGATTATACAACCAACCGCCGGCCGGAGGCGCCGGCCGCAGTCCCTCCATTGGGTGTGACCGCGGCGGCAATTCACCGTGCGGTGCAGCGCGGATTTACCGTGAAAACACCGTATTTCACCGTGTTTTTACCGTAAAAACACGGGTTTTTTGCGTTTCCGTGTAACTACGGTTTTCTAAAGGACTTAGCCGTATTGCGCCGCGAATGCGCCCGCGCCAGTCGTGTAAGTAGTTAGTTCTAAAAGGCTTGCGCGATTGTCACCGTGCTTCACGGTGGATCTGTGGCAACTAAAGGACTTATACGAATTTCACGTCCATTTTGACGCACATTAACACGCGTCACCGTGCGTCACGGTGGATCTGTTGCAATGATTGAAGTTATAAACATTAAGATGCCACATTAACATGCCGCACCGTGCGTCACGGTGGATCTGAGGCAATCAAAGGACTTATTCACATTAACAGATGAGATTTTGCATTTCCACCGTGCTTCACCGTGTATCTACGGTGTTCTAAAGGACTTATTGGAAATTCACCGCGCGCGGCCGCGACCGTTGTTTTGACCGTGTTTTCCCGTCTTCCGCAGCCAGCTTTCCCCTCAGCCGGCGTCGTGGTTCGGGTGGATGAGGCGGGAGAAGTGATCCGGCGTGCGCAGGATGGCTTCGAACTCCGTGGTGAAGGCCGGCGCGCCGAAGTAGTAGCCCTGCATGCGGTCGCAGTGGACGGCACGCACCAGGTCCATCTCCTCCTGCGTCTCCACGCCTTCGGCGACGACCTGGAAACCCTGGCGGTGGGCCAGGACCGTGATGGTCTGCACCAGCGGCAGGCTGCCGGAGGGCTTGGTGATCTGGGCGATGAAGGTGCGGTCGATCTTGACCACGTCCACAGGCAGGCGGTGGAGGTAGGTGAGGGGAGAGTAGCCGACGCCGAAGTCGTCGATGGCGAAAGTGATGCCCAGCTCGCGCAGGGAGCGCATGAGGCTGGCCGCCTCTTCGATGTCGCGCATGACGGAGCTTTCGGTCAGCTCGAGCTCGAGGCGGTCGCCGGGGAGGCCGGTGGATTCGAGCACGGCGGCGACGGTGGGGACGAATTCGGGGTCGGCGAATTGCAGCGGGGAGACGTTGACGGCGATACGGGGGATGTTCAAACCGGCGTCGATCCAGAGCTTGGCCTGGGCGCAGGCCTGCCACAGGACCCAGGCGCCGATGGGCATGATGACGCCGATCTCTTCGGCCAGGCGAATGAAGGTGTCGGCCTCGATATTGCCCAGCTCGGGGTGATACCAACTGAGCAGCACTTCGCAGCCGGCGAACTGGCCGTCGCGGTCCACCTCGGGCTGGAAGCGCAGGTTGAATTCTTCCTGCTCGAGGGCCAGGCGCAAAGCCGTTTCGAGGTTATAGCGCTGCTCGGGGCTGAGGTTGGGCGGTTCAGTAGCGCCCTCGACCGCATTGCCGCCGCGGCGCTTGGTCTTGATCATGGCACGCGAGGCCTGGCGCAGCAGGGAGACGGCGTCCTGG
>JBEKHU010000598.1:0-3131 GCA_050012115.1 Bryobacteraceae bacterium
TGGATGTGTTGCAATGATTGGAGTTACGAACATTAAGGCGCCACATTAACACGCTGCACCGTGCGTCACGGTGGATCTGTGGCAAACAAAGGACTTATTCACATTAACAGGCACATTTTTGCGCAGGCACCGCACTTCACGGTGGATCTGTTGCAAACACAGGAGTTATTGGAATTGGTGCGACATCGCCCCGAGCGACGATTTGGGGGTGTTTCTGAGAGCAAAATGACGGTCGCTGCCACCCGGTTTTCGGCGTCCCAAGAGCGCGGTTGGGGTGTGAATCGGCCCCGACTTTCCGGCTCAGGCGACTACAAGCCGGCCGCGAATTGCGTGGCGATTTTGGCCAGATCGGCACCCTCGACGGCGCTGACGAAGCCGCCCACGCGCGCGCCCTTGCGGAACAAGCAGAACCGCCCCAGCAGGCGGTCTTCGCCACTGTACGCCTCCTCGCCGATCTGCGCGGTGCCGGAGCCCGGGAAGCGCTCTTTCAGCTTGGCGAACAAGGATTTAGCCGCCTCGGGCGAGTCCTCCGTCACGAAGAACAGCCGCCCGTTGTCGTAGATACCCAGGTAGCCCTTCTTGAGCATCCGCAAACCCAACACGCTGTGCGGGATCAGGCGCGGGCTCCCGGGCTGCAGTCCCTCTTTCGGAAACAGGCTGAGCTCCTTGGGCACGGTCACGCTGCCCGGCACGCGCGACTCCATGGCCCGCGCGGCGGCCTCAAGCAGGGTGGCATGGTCGCCTTCCGGTTCCACACTCAACTCGACGAAGTACTTTCCTTTCCCGAAGATAGCCTTGGTCGGCGTGACCTGGCCTCCAGCCCCGAGGCTGACGCGCGGGCGGCGGTTGTCGAAATTGGCGGTGAACATGCCGTAGGCCATCTCGGCGTCCGCGAATTCGCTGACGTCCAGCACCAGCGAAAGCTCGCCCTGCTTGCAGGTGACGCCCCGCATGCGCACGAAGCTGTAGAGGAAATAGCCCTCCGAGTTGCCATCCATGTAGTTGAACAGCGTCTCGGTGTCGAATTCGCGCGCCTCACCGGTCTGGGTGAATCCGGGCGCGATGGCGCAGTCCGGCGTCTGTGCCGCGAGCAGGCCCGCGAAAACCAGCAATCCAGCCAACGATCTCATGGAAACTCCGTATAAGAATACGCAAATCACCCGCAATAACCGTGAAAACCCTGTTTTCACCGTGATTTTGGCACATTTCCCTCCTCGACGTGCGGCGAGTGGATCAGCTTCCGGGTGGCCGGGCAAACAGCCGCAACTCAGCGACTGCACTTCTCAGAACGCCGTTTGTGGGCCGCGTGCCTGTTCATTGGCGGTATTGGCTGTTATCAAAAGCTACGCGCGTGTAGGCTGGGCGTCAGGCGAGCGAGAGCCAGCCTGATGCGTTTCGCACCGGTCGCGCATTGTCCCCTCGATTGAGCGTGCACACCTTTCAGGCTCCAGCTGCTATCACCCCGCCATTGCCGTGGCGCCACGCTGGCGAGCGCGCCTTCCGCTGTGATGCGGGCGATAAGTCATCAGGACCCGAACGGATGGATGATCAACGTCGATGACTGGGTTCTGGACAGGATTCGCGAAACTGATACCTGGCCAACAGCTGCTCTTCTCGTCCGGGATTCTTTGGACGAAACGCAAACACAACAAGCGCACCTCCAGGAGCACCGTCGCGTGGGCCAGACTTACAGCGTGACGCCGTAAGACTCATCGAAGAATGCGTCGCTGATGTACTGCGCCGACGCGTACCCAAAACCCTTGTCACCCCAGGTTGGGCCCCAGCTATTGCGGATGATGAAGCGGTCCGCGGTATAACCCACGATACAGACCGCATGGCCGCCCCCGTCCCGAACGGTGTCGGGCTGGAAGGCGTCCATCTTCCCCTGGGTAGCCGCTGCGTTGTCCCACGTGGCGTCGACAGACAGCCCGGCCAGAATGGGGCCCTGGGTGGCAAGCCAATTCTTCCACTGTTGCAGGTTCTTCTTCAGGTTGAAGTAGCTGGCAATCCTTCTTTGAGCCGCGGTCGCGAAAAACGTATTCTCGTTGCCGGAGAACATAAGCGTCTGCACTTTGAACGGCAGCAACGAGTACGGAACAACGCCATATTTTCGGCAGATATCCACAGCGGCCTTCAGGCTCGTTCCCGCGCCCTCGATGAAGGTCTCTGGACGCGCGGTGTATACGTCCTTTTCCTTGGCGGACATCCAGACGAAGCGGGGCGATAGCAGGCAATTCTTGTCGAGGCGGCCTGCCGTGACCATGTGGTAGCGGACAACACCGTCGGCGGTAGCCCAGCCGACGCAGGAACCGGTGTTTAACTGATTGTTGATCTTCCACCAGGACGGCTGGCGAAGATCCTTGGACGCGGGATACGCCGCCGGCGCCCCGAGTGCGACCGATGCCGGCGCGTCTTCGTAACGCCAATCTCGATCCGTATCCTTCGAGGGCATTAGATTACAGATTCGGTTTCGAAAACCCACGTTTCCCTTGGGCATGTGTCACTCCTTGTCGTCGCGGACTTCTCAAGGCTCGAATAGCTCCCAGCAGGATCCACACTTGGCTCTCGTCGCTTCCCTGGGTATTCCGGCTTTCACCTTGGATTCCCGGACACCCCCGATTGTACATCCGACACCGCCATCCAGCCGGTTCCAGAATGCTGGCAGCCGACCGGATCGTGGCCCGCGTAAGTTACTGTCGCGGAATCCCCTTCGCTCCAGCAAACGCCCAAGAAGTCGGCTTCCGGGAAGCTGCGGTCTTTTCACGGCGCATCCGGAACCTGACCCACTACCAGCGCGCTTGGTCAAGTGTCCGCGCGGACGCCGGCGCAGCTCCCTCCGCCGCGCCGGCACAACCACTTCAGCCTAGGCGAACAGCTCCTGGGCGCGCGAAACGCGGTCGAAAACGCGGACGCCCTTGGGGCATTTCACGGTGCAGCCGGCGCAGTCGCCGCAGCGCACGGCCTGGTGATGCGACGCCATTTGCAGCCAGTTTTCGCGTCCCAGGGCGAACTCACCGTAGCCTTCGGCATAGCTCACGTAACGGATGATGTCGGAGACCGGAAGTCCTTTAGAACATTGACCATCGCAGGCGCCGCACATTGAACAATACAGCGGCCGGATGTAGTCCATG
>JBEKHU010000599.1:0-3126 GCA_050012115.1 Bryobacteraceae bacterium
TGTTCACCAGGCGGGTGATCGGGCTCTTGCCGTTTTCAGGGTCGTGATGATGCGCCGCGGCATCCACCATCTCAGCCGGAATGGACCATTTCTTCAGCAAGCCGGCCCCCAGTTCGCAATGCTCCACGCCGAAGTTCTCGCGTTCGAGTTCCCGCAGACTGCAGCCTCGTTCGGACGCTGCCGTGAGGACGTTGCCGTACTGGAGCGGGAACGCCTCGAACAGCACGAGCTGCCCGATGCTGTGCATCAGACCGCACATGTAGCTGTACTCGTCCACCATGTTCTTGAACGAGAGTTGCTTGGAGAGCAGCGCGGTTGCCAGGTTGTGCCGCCACCACGGCCGCATCGACTGGCGGCCACGGCCGCCCGGCACCATGCGCCACATCGCCGTGTTGAGAATCAGCATGCCGACGCGGTCCATGCCCAGCGTGAGCAGCGCGATCGGAATGCTCCGGATCTCGCCCAGCGTGCCGAACAATGGCGAGTTAGCGGCCCGGAGCAGCGTTGCGGACAACGCGGCATCGGTTCGCAGCAGGCTGCCCAACTGCTCGTAACTGACGGCGTCCTGCGAGATCAACTGCATGAGACGCATCGCGACCGAAGGGAACGTCGGTAACTTGCAGGCCGCCACGAGGTTCGCCACACGCTCGTCGATTGTCGTCACGGGAGTGCCTAGGCCCATACGTTATGCGTATCGTCCCAAACGCCTCCCATGTTCAATGAAAATCGACCGGCGTACGGCTTCCAGCCCAGGATCGTCGGCGGACGGATGTCCCGTCATGAACCAACGCGAGTCGGGTATTCCCCATCCCGCCGCCGGGCTGAGGATGCAAATCGCGCTCTGACCGCGTCGCCGGAAGGCGCGAAAAGAGGCTCCTCAGTCAATGCATAAGGAACGTAGTAGGATACGGGTTCCAGACCCTTGAGGAGACTCGCCGCATGTCCACTGCCCCATCCACGGAACTCCCCGCGAATGCCTATACGCCGCTGGAGCCGGGGACCGTGTACCAGCCGGTGGTTCCAGCCTCCGCCATCCTTCCCGAGCTGACGGCGCGATCCATCGGCTGGGGGCTGTTCCTGTGCGTCGTCTTCACGATCGCATCGGCTTACTCCGGATTGAAGGTGGGCCAGGTGATGGAGGCGGCAATCCCCATTTCCATCCTGGCGATCGGCCTGGCGCGGCTGTATGCGCGCCGCTCCAGCGTTCTGGAGAACGTCATCATCACCGGCATCGGCGGCCTGGCGGGGTCCGTCGTCGCCGGCGCGATCTTCACGCTCCCGGCGCTCTACATCCTGAAGCTGGACCCGCATCCCGTGCAGACCATCTTCATCTGCCTCGCCGGGGGCTGCCTGGGCGTCGCGTTCCTGATCCCGCTGCGCCGCTATTTCGTGCGCGAGATGCACGGCCGCCTGCCGTACCCCGAGGCGACCGCGATTACCGAGGTCCTGGTGACGGGAGAAAAGGGCGGTTCCCAGGCCCGCCTGCTGCTCGAGGCCACGGCCATCGCGGGCGTCTACGACTTCCTGGTGACGACATTCCACGTGTGGAAGGAGTACCTGGATTTCCAATTCGTCCCGGTCGTCAGGACGCTGGCCGAGCGCGCCCGGGTGGCGCTCAGTTTCGACGCCATCGGTTTCATCCTGGGGCTGGGCTACGTCATGGGCCTGCGCAGCTCCATGGTCCTGTGCGCGGGCGGCGTATTCGCCAACCTCGTGCTGGTGCCGCTGATCTGGATGATCGGCAGCCACATTCCCGACATCGCCGTCTATCCCGCCCAGATCCCCATCGCCCACATGTCGGCGGTGCAGATCTTCCGCGGTTACGTGCGCTACGTGGGCGTCGGCGCGATCGCAACGGCGGGCATTTTCGGGATTCTGAAATCGATGCGCATCGTCGCCGGCAGCTTCGGCGTCGCGCTGCGGGCCTTCCGGCATGGAGAAGCCACCTCGGGGGAACGCACCGACCGCGACATCACGGTCATGTCGATCCTGATGTGCGTGGTCGTCAGCGCGATCGGGGTCGGCCTCCTGCTCGGTCATCTCACTGCCTCTCCGGCCGTGATCCTGGCCGGCCTGGCGCTGACGCTGGTCTTCTCCTTCTTCTTCGCCTCGGTCGCCGCCAATGCGATTGCCACCACGGCCCGCAATCCAGTGTCGGGGATGACGATGCTGACCATCATCATCTCCTCCATCGTGCTGCTGCGATTCGGCCTCTCGGGCGCCACGGGCATGTTCTTCGTCATGGCGATCGCGGGCATGGTGTGCACCGCGCTTTCGGTCTCCGGCCAGGCGATCACGGATTTCAAGACCGGCTACTGGCTGGGGTCGACGCCGGCCGCGCAGGAGAAGGTGAAGTTCCTCGGCGTGATCGCCGCCTCGATCGCCGCGGGCCTGACCATCGTCGTCCTGGCGCGGGCCTTTCAATTCGGCGAGGCCGCTCCGGGTGATCTGCGCGTGGTACTGCCGTCGCCCCAGGCGTCGATCATGAAAGCGCTGGTCGAGGGTTTCATGAGCCACCAGCCGGTGGCCTACATCTTGTTCGGCGCGGGCGCGGCAACCGCCGTCATCATGGAGATGCTGGGCGTGCCGGCGCTGATCTTCGCCCTGGGCATGTACCTGCCTCTCGAGCTGAATACGCCGGCCCTGGTCGGCGGCTGCCTGGCGCATTTCTTGGGCAAACGCTCGGAAAAGCTGGGCGGCGCACGCGGCAATGGCATCCGGGAACGCGGGGTGATCATCGCTTCCGGATTGATGGCGGGCGGCGCGCTGGGCGGCGTCTTTGGCGCGGCCTGCCGCCTGATCCCGCGCTTCTCCGAGGACTGGATCAAGACGCCCTTCTATGGGAATGAGATGATTTCACAATCGGTCTCCGCCCTGCTGTTCGTGGGCCTGTGCGCCTACCTGTGGTGGAGATCGCTGCGTCACAAGGAGGAAACTGAGCCGTGAGCGGTCATCTACAGGAACTGATTGGCAACTCTGTTTTGGGGATCGACACCCTGTGGGGCGGCGACGTGATGTGCGCTTCGGGCACCGGGCGCTTCATCGCCGATTCCTGGTTCTCCGACGAGCCGCTCCCGCAGGCCTACACCCATCCCACGGCGGCGCCGGTGCGCGAATCAGGCGGCG
>JBEKHU010000600.1:0-3125 GCA_050012115.1 Bryobacteraceae bacterium
ACGGCAGCACGTCGCCGGGCTTCACGACGAGCCGCTTCACGCCGGAGGCGAGGACCTTCTGATATTCGGCCTCGAGGTGCTTGGCCCCAGGGTCAGTCTCATTGTTCGGGCCGTGGTCGATCAGGGTACCGATGGGGAACAGGGAGGCGAGTTGGGGCACACCGCCGACGTGGTCGAGGTGGTAATGGGTCACCAGCACGTAGTCGATTTTGGTCAGCCCGTAGGACTTGGCCGCGGCGACGATGCGGTGCGCGTCGCGCAAGTCCCTGGTGGGCCACCCGGCGTCCACCAGCAGCGACTCGCCCGAACTCAGCACGAACAGGGTCGCCTGCCCGCCTTCCACATCGATGAAGTTGATTTTCAGTTGGCCCTTCGGCGCAGCCAGCGCCAGAGCCAGACTCAGGATGGAAACGATCACCCAACGCATGGCGGCATCGTACCACACGGCGCAGGGCGCGGCGCGCCCGATTGCGCGTGTAGAATGGGCGTCTTGACCCGACGGGAGCGAGTTCTGAGAGCGTTCCGGCGTGAGGCGGTGGACCGGCTGCCGACGCAATCGAACTACACGCCGGCGATGGGCGCCAAGCTGGCCGCTCATTTTCAGATCCCGATCGAGGAGCTGCCGCAGCGGCTGGACAATCACCTGGTGCGCGTCGAGCTAAAGCGCGAACGGCGCCTCAGTGAAGACGGCCGCACGGCCTTCGACTGGTGGGGCGCCGGCTGGAGCACGGAGACCGAGGGCTACTGGCACACGTTCGGCCCACTCGCCCAGAGCGAGGACCTGGACGGTTTGGCATGGCCCGATCCAGATGCGCCTGAGCTGTTGGATGACGCCAGGAGGGCCGTGGCGGAGCGGGGAGCGGAGTACTTCGCGGCTCCGAACCTCGGCATGTGCCTGTTCGAGAGGGCCTGGTCGCTGCGGGGCTTCGACCAGCTTCTGCTGGACTTCGCCGACCGGCCGGATTGGGTTGAGGAACTGCTGGAGCGCATCACCGATATCCAAATCGCACTGATCCGGCGATACATCGAAGCGGGCGTCGATGGCGGCTACTTCGGGGACGATTACGGCGCGCAACGCTCGATGCTGTTTTCACCGCGCCTGTGGCGAAGGATGTTCAAGCCACGCCTGGCGCGCCTGTTCGAGCCGTTCCGCGAGGCGGGGCTGCCGGTGATCCTGCACTCCGACGGCGACATCCGGGCGATCCTGCCGGACCTGGTGGAGATCGGCATCACCGCCCTCAATCCGGTGCAGCCGGAGGTGCTGGAGCATGCGTGGCTGCAGAAGGAATACGGGGAGCGCCTGGCGTTTTACGGAGGGATCTCGACGCAGGGCGTCCTGCCGTCCGGCACGGCCGAGGAAGTGAGAGCGGCGGTCGAGGAATGCCTGCGCACGCTGGCGCCGCGGGGAACCGGACTGATGATCGGACCGTCGCACCGCATGCAGACCGACATTGCAGGCGCGAACGTGGCGGCGATGCTGGAAGCATTCCCGAAAGAAGCGGGAGGGAAGCCGCGATGACGGATACGGATGCAGACCGGCTGCGACGGATGGCCCGTCTGTTCGAAGAACACTTCGGCGGCCGTGCCGCGCTGGTGGCGCGCGCGCCGGGGCGGGTGGACCTGATGGGCAGCCACACCGACTACAACCTGGGGTTCGTGCTGACCCTGCCCATCAGCCGCGACACCTGGATCGCCGCGCGGCCACGCGACGATCGCAACGTGTGCCTCTACACGGCCAACCTCGATTCACAGAGTTGCTTTCCTCTGGACCGGATCGAACGCGCGCGAGAGGTTCCGTGGACCAACTATGTCCGCGGCGTGGCATGGGCGCTGCAGGAGGAAGGACTGGAGCTGCGGGGTTTCGACGGCGTGATTCAAAGCACGGTGCCCGTGGGCAGCGGCCTGGCTTCGTCGGCAGCCCTGGAATGCGCCACCGCCGTGGTTCTTCAGGCTCTGGGCGGGTGGCGACTCGACGCGACGCGGATGGCGCAGTTGTGCTTGAAGGCCGAATGCGATTTTGTCGGGCTCAACTGCGGCATTCTCGACCAGTTCACAGCCTGCGCGGGCCGCGATTCCTGCGCGTTGTTGCTCGATTGCAGGGACCTTTCGAGCCGCCCCGTGGAGATGAGCGAGGGCCTGCGAGTGGTGATCTGCGACACGCGCGCGCGGCATGAACTGTCCGGATCCGAGTATGCGGTGCGTCGCGCGCAGTGCGAGGAGGGCGCGCGGCAGCTCGACGTGGCGGCGCTGCGCGATGCGTCGCTGGAACAGCTCGAGGCCAAACGGCCGGAGTTGCCCGGGGACGAGGTCTACAGGCGCTGCCGGTTCATCATTGAGGAAAATGCGCGCGTGCTCCAATTGGCCGAGGCGTTGAGCGGCGACGATCGCGCGGCCATCGGGCGGCTCTGCGCCGAGTCGTTCCGGGGCGCCTGCGAGCTGTACGAGATCGGCGCTCCGGCCATGCTGTCGATGATGCGAGCCATGTTGGCCGCCCCTGGCGTCATCGGCGCACGCCAGGCCGGCGCGGGTTTCGGGGGCTGCATGGTGGCGTTCGTGGAGGCGGAGGCGGTGGATGAGTTTGCGCGCGCGGTGCGGACCAGCTACGGGGCCGCGATGAAACTGCCGCCGGAGATCTACGCTGTTCGCGCCGCCGCGGGAGCGGGGCTCATTCAGGAGGCGTGAGCCATTGCGCCGACGGCACGGCCAATGCTGGTTTTCTCGCGAGAAGGATTCCGGCCGCGTTGCCCCCGGCAACGAATCGGAGCCTGAAAGGAACTTGAGCCCCGATCAGGCGCCGGAGAGAAGCGGAAATGAAAACCGCCGGGCCTGCCGCCACAGGTGCCTGCGCGTCAAACCCGCGGCCGGAAGGTCACTGCTCGTAGACCGGCTGGGCCGGTATCGAGGAGACGGTCTGCCCCCTGCCCTGGAGGACCAGGACCGCGATCGGCGCGGCGCCGGTGAACTGGAGCCTGACGATAGGCACCGAAGGGAGACCAGTGAAAGCGCTCGCGCCGAACTCAGCGTCGGAGGTGTTAGCCCAGGTCTGATTCGCGGCCAGATTCACTGTTTTGTCGCCAAGCTGGTTTCCGTTGACGTCGAACAACTTGACATCCAAAACCTGGGGC
>JBEKHU010000601.1:0-3121 GCA_050012115.1 Bryobacteraceae bacterium
CAGGCCGATGTTGCCTTCCTGGATGAGATCGAGGAACTGCAGGCCGCGGTTGGTGTAGCGTTTGGCGATGGAGACGACCAGGCGCAGGTTGGCCTCGATGAGCCGCTTCTTGGCCTCGTCGGCGTCCTTTTCGCCGCGGTCCGTGATGGCCAGGGTACGCCGCTGATCGGCGGCCGGCGCGCCGTAGAGCCGCTCGAGTTCGCCGAGTCTCTCCAGCTAGGCTTTGGCCTCACGCTTCAGTTCCCGGGCACTGCCCCCGTGTTGCTCGACTTCCTCGGAGGCGCGCTGAATACGCGCAATCTCTTTTTCAATGGGCTTCAACTGCTCCACGGCGGCGCGAAGACGGTTGGAGAAGCGCCGCCAGCTGGATGAACTGAGCTGCAGGGTGCGGACCTGGCGGCTGATGCGGACCAGCATGCGGGCCAGTCTCCAGCGCGACTCCCGCTGGTGCTTATGCCGGGAGCCCGCCGGACGGGAGAGTAACTGATGGCGCAATCTCTCCGCTTCGTGAACCAGGGTCTCGATGAAACGGATGGAAGCGACGAAATCGCGGATCTGCTCATCTCCCTCATCGTCCGCGGTCATGGCGTCGGGCGTGGAAAGGATGTCGCGCAGGCTGTTGCGGCCGTCCTGGACCTCGACGGCGAGCTCGGCGAGCTCCCGCATCACCAAAGAGGAACGCGAGAGCGCGCGGATGACCTTGTTCTGGCCTTTCTCAATGCGGCGGGCGAGTTCGATCTCGCCATCGCGTGTCAGCAGCGGCACAGTGCCCATCTCGCGCAGATACATGCGCACGGGGTCGTTGGTTTTGTCGCCGGCCTCCGGACCCAAATCGAGGTCGGCGAACTCCTCGGCTTCCTCGGCTTTTTTGGCGAAATCGGTCTTGGGCTCTTCTAGCAGGTCCACGCCGGCGGCGTCCAGACCCGCCAGCAAGTCGTCGAGCTCAGAGCCGGAACCGAGATCATCGGGCAGCAGGTCGGACACGTCATCGTAGAGGACATAGCCCCGCTCCTTGCCCATCTCGATGAGTCTCTGAAAACGGCTGTAACGATCGTCGGCAGCCACGACTCGACCCCTTCCTCCGAAAAAAGCAGTCCCCAAAAGAAGCGGAACACCCCCGAAGCGGTAGGGCTCCGTACCTGAGTCATATTACAACACGCGGCGGGCGTGGTGACGGGAGGGCCTCGCCGGCGGTCAGGAGTCGTCGCGCCGCGCCCGGATTTCGGCGGCGAGGCGGACGGCTTCCTGCGTGTCGCCGGAGCGCTCGGCGGCCTTGATGCGTTCCTTCAGTTCCGTCATCGAGGCCTTGCGCCCATCGGCCTCCAGCCGCTCGAGCGCGGCTAGCGCCTGCTCAAGCGTGATGGCGTCGGCGGACTCCTCGGCGTCGTGGATCAGCAGGGCGAGCCTGTTCTTGTCTTCGTCGGCCAGCCGCGCTTCGACGGCGGCGTACGTCAGGGGCTCGCCGGCTTCGATCATTCGGAGCATGGTCTCGAAGATCCGGGCCGAGACGAAATCGGCGAGGGACGGGATCGTACTGAGGCGCCGCGCCAATTCCGGGCGGCTTTCGGGTGATTCCAACAATGCGCGGAGCAGGCGCCGTTCGTGCGGCTTGAAGGGCGAAGCGGGCGGTGGCAGGGGGCGCGGCTCGCGGCGCTCCGCGGCCGCCTTGCGGAACTCGTCGCGGACGACGCTGGCATCGATCTTGAGATACTCCGCGACGTCGTCGACCACCTGCAGGCGCTCGATCCTGTCCGGCATTTTGTGAATCTGTGGAAGAAGGTATTGGAAGATGGCGACGCGTCCCTCCGGAGTGCGGACATCGAACTTGCCGCGGGCGCGGTCGGCCAGCCAGTGGAAGTAACGTCGGGTCTGGTTCTTCACCAGGTCGGCGTACGCCTCGGCCGAGCGCTCGAGAATATACTCATCGGGATCGACTCCCTCGGGCAGTTCGAGCACGCGCACCTGCATACGTTCATTCAACAGCACGTCGATGGAACGCTCGGTGGCGCTGCGGCCGGCCTTGTCAGGATCGAAATTGACGACGAGTTCGGGAGCGTGGCGGCGCAGGGCCAGGACCTGCGGTGGTGTGAGGGCGGTCCCGCAGGTGGCCACGACATGTTGAATTCCGGCGGCGTAAACCCCGATCACGTCCATGTAGCCCTCGACCAGGATGGCGAAACCGGCCTGCTGGATGGCCTTGCGGGCCCGGTTCAGGTTGTAGAGTACGTCGCCCTTGCGGTAGAGCGAGGTCTCTGGAGAATTGAGGTACTTGGGCTCGTCGGCGGCCTCCAGCGCCCGCCCGCCGAAGGCGATCACCTTGCCGGACTCGGAGTGGATCGGAAAGATCAGCCGGTGGCGGAAGCGGTCAAAACAGCCCGATCCCTCGGTGCGGCGCAGGACCAGGCCGCTTTGCTCCATTTCGTCGACGCTGAAGCCGTTGTGCTCGAGCAGGCGGACCAGGGATTGGCCGGAGCGCTCGGCATAACCGAGAACGAATTCCTGGCAGGTTTCGGGACGGACCCCGCGCCGGGAGAGGTAGCCGCGGGCCTCGGAGCCGGAGGGGCCGGCGAGGTTCCGGGCAAAATGCTGCGCCGCCAGATCCTGGATTTCCAACAATCGGGAGCGGCGCCGGGCCTCTTCGTCGGCGAGGTCGTTGCGCTTCGGCAACGGAATGCCGTTGCGCTCGGCCAGGTACTTGACGGCCTCCCAGAAGGTGAGGCGCTCCATCTCCATGATGAATTTGATGACATCGCCGCCCGCATTACAGCCGAAACACTTATAGAACTGATGGCCGGAATGTACTGAAAAAGAAGGTGTTTTCTCGCTGTGGAAGGGGCAGAGTCCCATATAGCGGGGGCCTGTGCCGATGCGGCGCAGACGCACGTACTCACCGATGACGCCGACTATGTCGACGGACGACTTCAGATGTTCGATGAACTCCATTTCGAGGTCTATAGCTGCTTCTGATTATGCCGCAGGCTGCTATGCCACCACCATGCGGGCGTGCATTGCCGCTTAAAAATAAATTTGCATTGTGAGAGTGACAGTTTTGAGATAAAGGTCTAGACTATGACAAGGAGTCTGTAGGAGACATCCGCCGTTGACCGGATAATTCTGGGGG
>JBEKHU010000602.1:0-3120 GCA_050012115.1 Bryobacteraceae bacterium
ATCCTCCTGGTGGCGCTCGCCTACGCCGCCACGCTGGCACTGTTTATCCATGCCAACAAACGGACCACCTCCGCCAACGCCGTCTTCCTGCAGGCCACCGCGCCGCTGTACCTGCTCCTCATCGGCCCCCTGCTGCTCAAGGAGAAGCTACGCCGTCTCGACGCCTGGATGGGGCTGCTCGTGGCGGTCGGCATGGCCCTGTTCATGCTCGGCCGCAACGCGCCTCAATCGACCGCGCCCGACCCGGCTGCCGGCAACCTGATGGCCTTGGCATCCGGCCTCTCCTGGGCCCTGACGCTGGCCGGCATGCGGCGCCTCGCGCGCACCAGCGGCGGGAGCGCGCTGCCCGTCGTCGTCTTGGGCAACCTGATCGCGCTGCTTCTCTCCCTGCCGGGCGCATTGCCGATGGCAATACCGGCATGGAAGGACGCCGCCGTCGTCGTCTATCTCGGCTGCGTGCAGGTCGGCCTCGCCTACTGGCTGCTCACGCGCGCCATCAAACGCGTGCCCGTCTTCGAAGCCTCGTTGATCCTGCTGCTGGAGCCGGTCTCGAATCCGCTATGGTCGTGGCTGATCCATGGCGAACGAATGGATGCCTGGGCCCTGGCCGGCGCGGCCTTCGTGCTCTCGGGCGTCGCCTGGCAAGCCTGGAACTCCCGCGCTTAGCCCGCCGGCTCTCAGTGAACCGCGACGATCGACAGCCGGATCGCCGGCGCCGTGGCGGAAACGGCAGCGGGCTGCACCGTGGTTCGCGTCGGCGGCGCGCCGGTGAAGTAGGTCGCGTAGATCGCGTTCATCCGCTGGAACTCGTCGAGGTTGTTCATCCACACGTTGCTCGCCGTGATGTCATCGAACTTGAAACCATGTCCTTCGATCCGCGTCTTGAGCTGGGCGAACAACTCCTTGGTCTGGTCCTCGACGGAGCCCTTGCCGGATGAGGCGCGCACCTCGCAGAACAGTGTGTCTCCGGCCTCGCGGCAGCCGTCGCGCAGCACTTCGCCGGGCTTCTTGGCCGCCACGACGAACAACTCCGTCCTGGCGCCTCCCGGCAGGGCGGCCACGCGGATCTCGGCTTCCGAAGCCTTGCCGGTCGTGTATGTGTTCTCGAAGACTTCCGAGCGGCGGCTGAGGCCCGCTCTGGTCAGGGCTTTCTGTAGCTCGCGCTGCGCGGCCAGAAGTGTCGGCGCGGCGATGGCATTCAAGTACAACCGGTCGCCCGCCCACACTCCTTCCTCCGTCACCCGCTTCTGCGCGAGGTCCTTCACGGCCAAGACCGTGATCTCGATCGGCGAGGCGAACGGCATCCGAACCGTGCCGACGACAACCCGCGCCGGCGGCTGTTCGGGGAAGAACTCCTGGTAGACTTTGTCCACCGCGGGCAGCGTGCCGAGGTCGGTGAGATACATCTGCAGCGCGACCACATGACGCATCGTCACACCGCCCGCTTCGAGAATGTCTTTCACGTTGCTCAGGCACTGCCGCGCTTGCTCCGCGGCGCCGGCGGGGAGTTTGCCTGCCGCATCGCGGCCGCTCTGCCCGGAGGCGTAGAGGAAGCCGCCTGCGTCCATGCCTGGGCTGTAGGGGCCGATCGGTTTCGCGCTGTTCTTCGGGATCACGGGCGGGTGGGCGAAGGCTATCGCGGCGCAGAGGATGGAGATGACGACAAGGCGGGTCATTACGGATCAGCGTATCTCGGCTTCGAGCGCCGTGTTGAGAGGGCCGCCCAATCTACCGGCTCCAGGCGCGGGATCAGCACCAGGAACGAGACCGCGCCCAGCCCGAGTACCACTGAAACCAGCGCGAAGGCCGGCACGTACGAGCCGGTCTTCTCGACCAGAACCCCGCTCAGCCACGGGCCGGAGGCGCCCGCCAGGTTGCCGAATGCGTTCTGCACGCCGGTCCACTTCCCCGCCGCCGCCGGACCTGCCAGGCGTTGCGTGATCGCCCAGATGTTGGATGTGCTCAGCCCGAACAACGCCGCCGCAATAGCCAGCAGATACACCGCCGTGCGTCCGTTCGCCACCAGCGCCGCGGGCAGCATGAACGCTCCCGCCAGCACCAACCCGCCGGCGCAGAATGCGCGCCGCACCGTCGAGACCGAGAATCCCCTCACGATCAGCCGGTCCGAAAGCCAGCCGAACGTGACCGAGGAGCCGGCAATGCACCAGTAGGGCAGCGAACCGAACACCGCCATCGACTCCGCCGAGTAGCCCCGCGCCTCGCGCAGGTAGGTCGGCAGCCAGGTCACCAGGAAGTACCACGCCCAGTTGATCGCGAACAAGCCCAGAAACGTGCCCCACGTCTCGCGCCGCCTGAGGATGTCCAGGAACCCCGGCCCGCCCACCGCCTCCGGAGCCCGCGCGGGCGCGTGTCTGGGGATCGACAAGAACCACGGCGCCAGCCAGATCAGCGCGCCTCCGCCGAGGATGAAGAACAGCGCCCGCCAGCCCACGCGGGCGACGATCAATCCGCCGATCAACGTACCCAGTGCCGGGCCGAGCTTCGAGCCCGCGTCGATCGCGGCGTTGCAGAAACCGCGGTGCTGTTCGGGGTACCCGGAGGCCAGAATGCGCGAGTACGAGGGGTAGGCCACCGACTCGCCCATGCCCAGCAGCAGCCGCAGCGCGAACAGTTGCGCGAAGCCCGTCACCAGCCCCGTCATGCCCGTCGCCGCTGACCAGACCAGGAACCCGATCCCGTAAACCCAGAACACGTTGTAGCGGTCCACTAGCCAACCGGCGACCAACTGGAACGCCGCGTAGCTGCAGAAGAAGGCCGAAAACAACAGCCCCAGTTGCGAGTGGTCGAGCATCAGCTCGCGCCGCAGATCGTCCGCCGCCACGGAGAGATTGCTGCGGTCGATGAAGTTGATGAAGATCGAGACCACGAGCAGCGCCAGCAGGCGCCAGGGATGCTCGACAGCCGGTCTGGTTTGCGGCACGAAGGCTCACTCTAACGCGGCCGGCGCCGCCGTCACAACTGGCCCGCCGCACGACCGCGTGTTCCGAGCTCCGATGCCGGCAGTCTGGGAAAGGCGCAACGCTCAGGCGGGCAGACGAATCTCGACCAGCAATCCGGGCTGCGCGTTCCTGGCCTCGATCTGCCCATGGTGCAGGAACA
>JBEKHU010000603.1:0-3118 GCA_050012115.1 Bryobacteraceae bacterium
CTGGCGCTTCAATGCGCGCTACATTTTCGACGACTCGGATTCCACGACCGGCGACATATTCCGGGTCTGGACCTACCGGAACAATTCGCACAACAACATGGTGCAGGCCGCCAGCCAGTTCGTGTCATCGCCGAATACGGTTCAGGATTTCCGCGCGGCCTTCAGCCAGATCCGGAACGGGCGCCTGGCTTCCTCCGATCCCGAGGATTCCGCAGACGCCTTCGTTCCCGGCCAGAACATGGGTGCATTGCTGATCACGGGCTTGAGCGGCTTTGGGGGAGACGCCGCCCGCACTTCGCCGATGTATTTCACGCTGAGCGACGCCCAGCTCAGTTACTCGCTCACCAAGATCGCAGGCGCGCACAAACTCACCGCCGGCGCCACCTTCGACCGCATCCTGCTCGACGAAACCGGCGAGCAGGACCGCGCCGGCTATTATCAATTCAGTTCGCTGCAGAGCTTTCTCGCGGCGCAGCCCAGCAAGCTCAACATCTTGGCGCCGGGCTTTGGCACGCTGCGGCATTGGCGGCTGCAGCAGTACTCGGCCTATGTGCAGGATGACGTGCGCGTGAGCCGCCACCTGGCTTTCGCCGTGGGCCTGCGTTACGAGATGGCAACCACGCCGGTGGAGCGCGACGGCAAAGTCGCATCGCTTCCCAATCCCCTCACGGACACGAGCATCGTCGTAGGCGGCCCGCTCTTCATTAATCCTTCGAAGAGCAATTTTGCGCCGCGCGCCTCTCTCGCCTGGGATCCTTCGGGCAACGGTCGCACCGTGGTGCGCCTCGGCGCCGGCATCTTTTACGATCTGCTGGGAACGCGAGAGCTGCTGGTGGCCGGAATGTTCATGCCGCCGTTCTATACCCGCTATGTGATCAGTAAGCCGCCGGGATTCCCGGACGCCCTCAGCGCGATCCCAGCGGCCTCTGGAAAGGTTGCGGTGTCGATGCTCGCATACCACCCGAGTCAGCCTTATGTGATCCAGGACCAGTTGCTGGTGGAGCATGAATTCGGACGCAACGCAGTCGCGCGGATTGGCTACGCCGGCTCGCGCGGCCTGCATCTGGAGGGAACGATCAATAACATCGACACAACCCAGCCGCAGTTCCTCGCCAACGGGCAGATCTACTTTCCGGCGAACGCCCCGCTGGTGAACCCGGCGTTCTCGTCGATTGGGATCCGGACGCCTTCTTTCGACTCTGTCTACCACAGCTTGAACGCGGGAATTCAGGCGACGGTATTGAAGAGCCTGCGCATGCAGAGCAAGTTCACCTGGAGCAAATCGATCGACGACAATTCGACGGCCGTGCACGGCGATTTCTACGCCAACCTGACCATACCCACCATGTATAACTATCGCCAGAACCGCGGCCCGTCGGACTTCGATTGCCCCTTCGCCTTCGCCTCGAACTTCGTTTACGATCTGCCGCGCACCCGGTCGCGCGCGGCGAACGTGGTGTTCGGCGGGTGGCAACTGGATGGAACTTTTCAAGCGCAATCCGGCAACCCGTTCAACCCGACCGTGGGTTTCGACAACGCGCACCTGGGCGGATCTTCGAGCGATCAGGGGCAGAGGCCCAACCTGGTCTCCGGACAACCGCTCATCACGGGCAATCCGCAGCAGTATTTCAATCCGCTGGCCTTTTCTCTGCCGGCCGCGGGAACCTACGGCAATCTCGGACGCAACGTGCTGCGCGGGCCAGGGCTGGTGATCCTCAATCTCGCGCTGGACAGGACATTCTGGAAACGGGAGAAGCAGTCCTTCCGCCTGCGGGGGGAAGCGTTCAACGTCGCCAATCATCCGAACTTGCAGATTCCTTCGGGAACGGGGCTGTTCGACAGCACGGGCGCGCGATTGGGAGGCGTGGGGCAGATCACGGACACGACTACTTCGTCGCGGCAGATTCAGCTTTCCGCGAGATTCGAATTCTAAGATGCGCGGAATCGCCGCAATGCCCAAGCGGACGCAGGATGACGTGGTATGAGGTTGCAGAACAGAATTCAGGGTCGCAGAGGGGCTTCAAAGCGCCCGAAGCGGCAGGAAACACCTATCAACCGTTCCGCTGTACTTCCCGTAAGTCCTTTGTTTATATTACTGGCGGAGAGGCAGGGATTCGAACCCTGGGTAGAGGTTTAGGCCCCTACGACGGTTTAGCAAACCGCTGCTTTCGACCACTCAGCCACCTCTCCGCGAGGCAGGATGGTTCGTTCCTCAGAATACCATACGGCCCCGGGCGGCCCGGCGATCCATGGAGGCGGCTGGACGGCGCGAGACCCATAATGGAAGATTAGGACGAGGAATGCCATTTTCTTCTATCGAAGATGCGCTTGAGGACTTCCGCCAGGGCCGGATGGTGGTTGTGGTGGACGACGAGGATCGCGAGAACGAAGGCGATCTGACGGTGGCGGCGGAGTTCATCACGCCGGAAATCATCAATTTCATGGCGCTGCACGGGCGGGGCCTGATCTGCCTGGCACTCGCGCCGGAGGTTTGCGACAGCCTCCAGCTGCCGCTGATGACGCGGCACAACACTTCGCAGTTCGGCACTGCCTTTTGCGAAGCCATCGACGCCGCGGAGGGCGTGACGACAGGCATCTCCGCCGCCGACAGAGCCAGGACCGTCCAGGTGGCGATCCATGCGGACTCACGGCCGGCGGATCTGGCCCGGCCGGGGCACGTCTTCCCGATCCGCGCCAGGAGGGGCGGCGTGCTGGTGCGCACCGGCCAGACCGAGGCGGCGGTGGATCTGGCGCGGCTGACGGGGCTGCGACCGGGCGGCGTGATCTGCGAGGTGATGAACGAGGACGGCAGTATGGCCCGGGCGCCGGAGTTGCGGGCCTTCTGCCAGCGCCATGGCCTGAAGATGATCTCCGTGGCCGACCTGATCCGCTACCGGATGAAGCACGAGCGCATTGTGCAGCGCGCGGCCGAAGGCGTGCTGCAAACCGGCCTGGGCGAGTTCCGGATCTACTCCTATCGCAGCTCCATCGATCCCGAGACGCACGTGGCGCTGGTCTACGGCCAGCCGTCCGAGCGCGCCGTCGCGCTGGTGCGCATGCACGCGCGCTGCACGTTCGGGGATGTGTTCGGTTCCACGGAATGCGATTGCCGCGCGAT
>JBEKHU010000604.1:0-3114 GCA_050012115.1 Bryobacteraceae bacterium
TTTTGCCAGGCACAACGTGGCGCAGGACCCGCCTTTCTCCAAGCTGGACCTGATCAGTTGCTGCAATGTGCTGATCTATCTCGGGGCCACATTGCAGCGCAAAGTGTTGTCGATCCTGCATTACTCCCTCAAGCCAACGGGCTTCCTGGTGCTGGGTCCGTCGGAAAACATCGGCGCACTATCCGAGTCGTTTCTTCAAGTGGAGAAGACCCACAGGATCTATTGCATACGGCCAGCCGCGAGTACGCCGGCGCCACGCCTGAGCGGTGGCCGGCACGTTGAAGGCCGGGTGAATCTCCCGGAGAGCGTTGCCGAAGGCCGGGCGGGGCCGGAAGTGCTGAGAGAAGCCGACCGGTTGGTGCTTGCCGAGCATGCCCCCCCCGGAGCCGTCATTGACGATGAAATGAACATCGTTCAGGTCCGGGGCCGCACAGCTCCGTACCTCGAGCTTTCTCCAGGCGAGCCGACCCAGAATCTCCTGAAACTGGCGCGCGAAGGCCTGATCGCGGGCCTGGGTAAGGCAATCCGAACTGCCAGACAAAAGAACACCGCTGCTATAGAAGACGGCTTCCGGATCGAAGACGGCGGCCAGCTAAGAGACGTCAAGATCAAGGTAACTCCGTTCAAGGGCTCGTCCACCTCAAAAGGACGCTATTTCCTGGTCTTGTTCGAAGACGCCGAGCCGAATGGTGGCCCGAAGGCGGTGCCCAAGCTTCCGATACGGAACACCGTGGGAAGCGATCGGCTGCGGCGCGAGCTTGCAGCAACCAAGGAGTATCTGCGATCCATCGTCGAGGGTAATGCGACCACCCTCGAAGAGCTCAGAGCAGCAAACGAAGAAGCGCAGGCGAGCAACGAGGAGCTGGAGACCGCGCAGGAAGAGCTGGAATCGGCCAACGAAGAATTGAACACGCTGAACGAAGAGCTGAAGATCAGCAACGAGGAATTCATCAAAGTCAATCGGGATTTGACCAATCTCCTCGAAAGCATCAGCATACCCCTGGTGATGGTTGGGCGGGATCTGCGGATCCGCCGCTTTACGCGCGCCATTGAACCTATGTTGAATCTGATCGCCTCCGATGTCGGACGGTCGATCACTGATCTTCAGCCTCAAATAGAATTGCCCGACTTGCGCCGGTTGCTGTTGGATGCGATGGAGCGCGGCGATCGAAAGCCGCGTGATATCCGCGACTCGAACGGACGTTGGTATTCGCTGCGCATCCTCCCCTCCGTGGGACCCGACGGCAGAGCCGACGGCGCGGTGCTGATGCTCATCGATATTGACGCCGCGAAGCGCGGTCAGGAATTCGCCGAAGCGATCGTCGAGACCGTGCGGGAGCCTCTGGTGATCCTGAACCAGAACCTGCAGGTGCTGAAGGCGAACAGGACGTTCTACGAGACGTTTCAGGCCGTGCCGGAAGAGACGGAGGAGCGGCTGATCTACGACCTCGGCAACGGACAATGGAATATCCCGAAATTGTGTGAGCTGTTAGAGAACATTCTTCCCGCGCATTCCACGTTCCGGGGCTTTGAGGTGACACACGACTTCCAGCATGTCGGACGGAAAGTGATGCTGCTCAACGCCAGCGAGATCTTCAATCCGAATGCGCAAGCACGGACGATCCTCCTGGCGATTGAAGACGTAACAGACCGCAAGCGGGCTGAGGCAGCGCTCAAGACGACCAACGCCGAGCTCCAGAATTTCGCCTATGCCCTCACGCACGATTTGCAGGAACCTCTGCGAATGGTCGTGAACTTCACTGAGCTCTTGGGGCGGGAGTATGCAGGAAAGCTCGGCAAGGAAGCGGATCAATTCATCTCCTATTCCGTGGACGGGGCCCTGCGGATAGAGGCGTTGCTGAAGGCCTTGCTCTCCTATTGGGAAGTTGCCGAGCGAGAGCAGAGCAGCTTCGCCACCGTCGATTGCGGCGCTGTTCTCGCCAAAACGCTCTCGCATCTCCAGGCGGCTATCTCGGAGAGTGGGGCCATCGTGACCTCCGATCCGCTGCCAACTGTGGTAGCCGAAGAGGTCATGCTGATCCAGGTTTTCCAGAACCTCATTTCCAATTCGATCAAGTACCGAGGCGAGGAAACGCCGAGAATCCATGTCTCGGCGGAGAGAGACGGGGAAGACTGGCGGTTTGCGGTGCGGGACAACGGAATTGGCATCCTTCCGCAAGACGCCGGCCGGGTGTTCGGCATGTTCAAGCGTTTGCATGGGAGCGACATCCCCGGCACCGGCATCGGTCTGGCGCTCTGCAAGAAGATTGTCGAACGCCAGGGTGGCCGCATCTGGGTGGAATCGGAACCAGGCCGGGGCGCTACCTTCAAGTTCACAATCCCCCCCCGGGGGGGCGTCCAGAAGAACAACCTCAGTGTAATGACTGAAAATGGGTGAATCCGACCCTAACCACGCGCAAGCTGAGATCGAGCGTCTGCGCGAGGCGCTGGATGCGGAGAAGCGGCGCTGCGTCGGCCTCCAGACTCAGTTGGAAAGGGCCAACGCGGAGTTTGAAGAGTTCGTCTCGATGGCCGCCCACAACCTGCGCGAGTCTCTGCGGGACGTAGCTTCCTTCAGTCAACTGATGGCCGAGACGAATGCCGGCCGCCTCGATCCCGATGCCGGCGTATTTATCGAGCGCATCCAGGAGGGGGCGGCGCGAATGCAGTCGCTGCTGGCCGACATGGTGGACTACTGGGCCACGGTCGCCGGCGACCGGCGGTCCTCCCGCACGGATATGGAAGCGGCCCTTCGCCAGGCGCTCCTCGCGACGGACCGGCAGATAACGGAACGGAGCGCAACCGTCACCCATGACCCTTTGCCGGCGGTGGCGGGAGACTTCGAGATACTAACCAAGGTCCTGCGGCATCTGATTAGAAATGCCGTCGAGTACTGTGTCGCGCTATCTCCGCGCGTACACGTCGCATCCAGACGGGTGGATCTCGATTGGGTGTTCTCGGTGCAAGACAACGGCCCCGGTATCGCACCCGCGTTCCAGGATCGTATCTTTGGGGCCTTTAAGCGCCTGCACGGAAAAGAGCGCCCCGGGAACGGACTGGGACTCGCATTCTGCAAAAAGGCCATCGAGTGGCATGGCGGGCGGATGTGGGTGG
>JBEKHU010000605.1:0-3112 GCA_050012115.1 Bryobacteraceae bacterium
CGGCTGATGAGGATGGTCAATAGCTGCAGGCCAACGATGATATTGATCAGCCGCGAAGTGGTGCCGAATTTCTTGTGCGGCTTGCGCAGCGCGTCGGGCAGTACGCCGTCTTCCGCGACCCGATTCAGCACGCCATTCGAGCCCAGGATCGCCGTGTTGACCGCGCCCGAGAGGATCACCGCGCCGACCACGACCACGAAGGCGTGAAAGCTCAGCCGCGCCCACAGCGGGCCGGCCAGGTACATCGCCAGGCCGCCGATCAAGTTGTTGATATACAGCTTCATCCGCACGTCATCCGGGATCAGCATCACGGCAAAGAACGACACCATCGACGTGAACAGCATGCTGTAGAGGAAGATCACGAGACCGGTCTTCTCGAGATTCTTCAGCTTGGGATGCGCAATCTCCCGGTTCACCTGCGCCAGGCTCTCCTCGCCGCTCATCGCCAGCAGCGAGTGCCCCAGCCCTACTAGCACCACCACCCACACCAGTTGTTCCACGCCCGTCCCGTTCAGCCAGCCCAGTGATTCGCTGGACACATGGAAGTTCCCGGGCGACGGCAGCGGAACGGGATGGTAGCCGCGCGTGAAGATCGTGGCCAGCGCCCAGACGATCAAGATGACAACCATCACGGTGGTCACCTGCATGATGCGCAGCGCCTTCTGGCTCGATTCATGCACGCCGATGATGTTCTTGCGCCAGAAGTAGATCGTCACCAAGGCCGCGAAGCCCGCCGCAAAGAGCTTCGGATCGATCATCCAGGCCTTGTGGCCCGCCGCCTCCACCGATTCGTTCAACAGCCCGGCGATGTAGAGGCCCGCGCTGACCGCGCTGATGGGACCCGTGAGCACATAGTCGAACAACAGCGCCGACACCGAGAATTTCGCCAGCGTCCCGCCCAGAGCCTCGTGAACCACCCGGTACACGCCGCCGCGGACGAACATGCTGCAGCTCTCGATGTACACCGCTCGAACGGCGTAGCTGAACAACATGATCGCCAGGATGAACCACGGAGCCGACTTGCCGACTGCCGTTTCCGCGATGCCGCCTGCATAGAATGCCGAACTGCCCAGGTCGCACAGGACAATGGCTGCCGCCCGCCAGAATGAGATGAAGGACAGCATCACCGTCGATGCCACCACCACCCGCGTGGCCATCCGGCGGTTCGCCTCACCATTCAGCATCAATTCAATCTCCCGTTTTGGTTTCCGCCTTCACTTCTTTCCGCGAACCCGGCCCAGGCCATGCGCGGAGAACCAACTTTGCGAAGGGAATCAGACTGCGTGGACTGAACAGCACCTCGCGACGTTTCGATTCAGATGATCCGCCCCGTCCCCGGAGCCGGCGCTTAGGACGGATACGACAACTACCCAATCTAGCAGGAGTCACTCTATCCTTCGCGTCCAGTCGCTCGATGCGTGCGGCAGGGATGCCAACGAATCTGGCCTTCCCGGCCGAAACGGGGGCCTGGTTCGCCCATCGGGAAGCAATGGACCGGGATCCTGCCCCCTGACCCGCGCCGTATGACCCAGAGGTCGTGGCGCACGCTGTCCGCGGACCGTGTCTGCACCCGTATCCACATAGGGAGTTCGGCGACCAGGCGCGGCGGCGCGCATGGTGCAGAATGGAAGTGCTATGCGTGTTCGCGTCGTCGCTCACATCACTGCCCGCCCCGAAACCATCCCGGCTGTCCGCGAGGTGCTGCTCGGTTTCATCGAGCCGACCCGCAAGGAGGCGGGCTGCATCTTCTACGAATTGCTGCAGGACAACACCGATCCTTGCCAGTTCACCTTCGTCGAAGAGTGGACATCGGACGAAGCCCTCGACATCCATCTGCGGACGCCGCACCTGACCGCGGGCGTCTCCCGGCTCAGTACCCTGATCGCCGAGCCGTTGGACGTCCGCCGCTGCACGCTGATCGCTTGATCGATTCCGCCGCGGACCGGCGCAATCGGCGCTTCAAGGCCTATCTTTGATGACGGGACCCGCGTGCAATCCCAGGGACAGGCACGGCAGCCGGAGCCGTTGCGGGCGTGTGCGCGGATCGATGCGCCGGACGGCCACGGCGCCCAATTGTGGACCTGACAACCGTCCGCATGAGCGGTTTCGACACTCCGGTCTGACGCTGCCGCACGGCACCGCGCAGGCTACTTGATTGGCGACGGATTGGGTAAGCCTGGCACGGGAGCCGCGCCGACCGCCTCGTGCTGTCCGTGCTCCGGCGCGGGGAACGGGAAAGTCTCGGTGAACTGGCTTCCCGGGGCGGGGATCACGATCATCGTGACGCGGCTCGGCGGCAGGCTGGTCAGGGTCGCAAAGTACCCTCGCTGAGCCTCATCCGGGCGCAACGGAACCGTCGTCGGTCCGGCCCCGACGAACTCGAAAATGAGTTGAACGGACATTGGGTTGAGAAACACTGGCGACCCTCCATCCCACTGGACCGTCATGTGGTCCCTGTCTAATTTGGCGGTCAGCGAGATGGTGCTCGGCGGCGCGCTGGCCGATGAGGTCCAGCGCAATAACAGGGGGCGCACGACGTCGGCCTGGAAGAGCCAGAGCCAAGCCGCGCAGCCGATTACCAGGACGATGCTGAGCGCGAGCAGGCGCCATACGTCGTTGGGAATCGAGTCCCAGATGCTGCCGTGCTGTGAACGCCGTGCTGCAGCACTGGAGCCGCCCGGTTCGCCCGTATCGCTTGGGGGCCGCGCCGCGGTCCTGGACAAGGGCGCGACCGCCAGGATCGCGCCGTCGGCCGATTGCCGCTGGTCATCGGAGGACGCTCGCGGATGCCCCTGGCGGTCCCTGGCCGAAGGCGGGCCAGCCTTCCGATCGACTGCCGGCAACGGCGCCGGATCGATCACCCAGATCGGGTCGCAAGGCGCGAGTTTCTGACTTTCGCTGTGGTAAACATGCACCTCCGTCCAGACGTCGCCCTCCCGGCGCGGATGGAGCACGAGCAGCAGGCTGTCCGGCGTGGAGAAGAAGTGCCGGTGCAGGTCGGCATCGGAATCCGTGGGAGCCCGCTCGCCGCTGATGCGGCTGACGAACCAGCCCACGACTTCATTTCCCTGGGCCTGCAGTTGCTCCGCGAGACCATCAAGCAGGCAGGCGA
>JBEKHU010000606.1:0-3110 GCA_050012115.1 Bryobacteraceae bacterium
CATCTTCTCGAAGGCCTGGTGCAGCAGCCCGTACATGCGCGTGCTGTTGAGCAGCGAGGTCGTCTTCGGGCCGGGGGGGAACGAGGCCGGCTCCGACTTGCCATCGTTCAGCAGCGTGTCGATGTCGGCCTGATCCAACCACATCTGCTTCAATTCGTCGAGGCTCTGGTTATTGACGAGCGCCTTCGCCAGATAGACGGAATTGATGCCTCCGGCGGATGTGCCCGCGAGCAGATCCACCACGATGCGGGTCCGAATCGGTCCGATGTAGGTGAGTCGCGTGCCCGCAGCGCGCCCGTGAAACAGAGACCGGCCCAGGATGCGGTAGATCGCCTCCGTGCTTTTTAACTCGCCGTCGGCAAACAGCGCCTGCGTCTTGCGCCGCTTCTCCCAGTCGAGGGCCTTCGGGTCTTCACTCCGGACACCCATCCCGCTGGGCGCCGTGGCGCGCACCGCCCGCAGTAGTTCCTGGGTAATGCCATTCATGTAAATGGCCAGGGAGACGCCGCCGAACATGACCGAAGCGACGCGCACCTCCTGAGTAACGTCGTAACTTATATCGCTAGTGTTCTCGCTCATGGCATTAGTACATGTTGGGAACGCCGTTGAAAGATACGCTTCGGCAGCCGGTTGAAGAAGTGTCGGTCGCAAGGCAGTGTGTCATCACTTTGTTGAAATTGCTTACGGGCTGTTTCAGGTCGTGGAGAGAGACCGCCTTGCGGAAGAGGCAGGCGTTGGTCACATCCGGTCCGGCGGCGCCCTTGTAGAAGCTGCAAGGGCCGGAGTTGAGGCCGTCGACCAGGAGGTCGGAAACGTAGCGGAGGCCGTAGGCGATGTCGGAGGCCGTGGGCACGACATAGGCGCTGAGGATGGCGGTGCTGCTGTGGAACTCCTTGGCGGCGCCCAAAGGGATGCCGGCGAAGGTCCCGATGTAGGGGATTTCGACGAATGGCGGCAGCAGTGGGAAGCGCGAGCGGGAACGTTCGACGATCGCCGTGAAGGAAGAGACTTCAAACAGCTTCACGGAATTGACGCGCACGCGCGTTGCGGTGTCGTGGTTGGCCACGCGCGATGTGTTGACCGTGGCACCGACCGTGCCGCCGCTGGTATAAGTGGGGGCGGCGGACTCGTCGGCACTCAGAGTGACCGCCAGTTCCGCCGACGAAGCCGTGCCGAGGCTGCGCGGCGTGACGGAGAAATTGAGCGCGCGGCCGATCTGGGCGAACGTGGATTGATAGTTGGCCAGCGCGCCCGCCAGCAGTTCAGCCTTGCCGAGCGGCGTAGCGGTGAGGGCGGCGCTCGCCAACGAGTTGCCGCCCGCGGGCGCGGTGTTGGATCCGCCCAGGGAGCTCAGCAGCGCACTGAGCTGGGGCGCGGCGCTGGCATCGAGAAAGCTCTGCGAGGTGGTGTTGACCGAGGTCAACTGGCCGGAAATGGTGCGGACCGAAATCACGCCGTCGTTGAAGAACGAGGGTTTGTCGAGGCCGAACAGGCGCTTTACGCAGCAGCGTTCGTCGGTCCTCGAGTTGAGACGCTCGACCTCGTGCTGCATATCGGCCCGTACGAAAAGCTGGTACGAGGTCAGGTCCCGATTGAAAGCGTCGATTAGCGGGCTGAGAGCCGTATTGAGCGCGTCGGCGCTGTGGCTGAGGTCGTAGGCGGCGAAATCGTGCGGGTACTGCTGACTCATCTTGTAGTTGAAGAGAAAGTCGGCGATGACGGCGCGCATCAGGCCGGCGCCGTAGGGTGGAAGGGCGGCGCCAGGAGTGGTAGCGGCGGCGCCGGCGGCCGGAGCGGGCTTGAGTAAGAGCTTCGCCTCCTCTTTGAAGCACTGCAGATGAACGCGCGCTCGGTGCTCCTCCGGGTTGAAAAACAGCGAGCTCAGAATTCCCCGCAGGTCCTTGTCGGCGCAGGTGGCCCCGCCAGGAGGCGGCGAAACATGATCGAGATCCAGGTTGCGCCAGATCGCGTGGCAGCGGCTCTTGACCTCAGCCCCGGGAGCGAGCCCACCAACCGGCTTGTCGCAGTCGGCTACTGTAAGCGGGAGGGTCACCGTTGCCGGGGGCGGGTTCGTCTCGACGGCGGCGACCGCGGTATCGACGGCGGCAATGGGATCCTGCGCGGCAATGATGGTGAGCAGCAAGTCGGTAAGGGCGGGCTTCAGCGGGTTGAAAAGGTTGTTGTAACCAAGGCAGTAACGGCCCCGCTCACAGATCTCGAGCTCGGTGCGCGTGGCGGGCGCAATGGGATCGGCCAGTTGCGCCTGGCTGTTGTCGAGGAATGCCTGGGACAACTCCTGCACGCTCGCGCTGGGCTTATTGGCCTGGTAGGTATCGGCGACGAACCGGTCGGCGACGTAGCTGCGGAACGCTTCGTTAAAGTAGCTGCGCGGGGCCGATTTCGCCTTCAGGCTGTCCCAGCTACTCAGGACCACGTTCTCGAATTCGTGGTCATACTCCGACACGAGGCCATGAACCATGTTGCTGAAGGCGCCCATCGCCTGGGGGTTGGTGGAGGAGTTCTGCGTGACCCAGGCGTTGATAATCATTTCCGGGCGCGGCAAGTCGAGCTGCGCGAGGATTCTGAGCCGCTCCTGAATCTGCGCATCGTCCCCCGGATTGGTGTCGGAGAAGACGAGCAGATCGGGCGGAGCCTGTTCGGCCGCGCCCATGGCCACTGGCACAGACGCCATTGCAAGGGGCGCTTTGGCGGCAGGCGTAGCCGCGGATGTAGCGGACGCCGCGCCGGATGCCGCCGTAGTCGCGGAGGTCGTTGAAGATCCGCAGGCGCTCGCGTTTCCGAAGGCCAGTCCGGCAACCACGCAGGGGGTGGTGTCGGAATTGATCTGTATGTTGCTCCCCGGCGGTTGGTGATGGTGATGCTGGCATTGGAAGAAGTGGCGCCGGATGTGCCGGAAGCGCTCGATGTCGAGGGTGTCGTGGCGCCAGATGTGCCGGAAGCGCTCGATGTCGAGGGTGTCGTGGCGCCGGATGTGCCGGAAGCGCTCGACCCCGAGGACGTCGTGCCGCCCGACGCGCCAGATCCGCTCGACGTCGAGGATGTGGTGGCGGCGGAGCCGAGGCCGCTGAAGGCGCCGGCGACGTCGGACG
>JBEKHU010000607.1:0-3107 GCA_050012115.1 Bryobacteraceae bacterium
GCACGAGGAACTCGCCGCGCGCCTTGGCACAGTGCGCGAGGTCGTCTCCAGGAATCTCTCCCGCTTCCAGGCCGAAGGTATGGTCAAGGTTGTCAAACGCCAGATTCTGATCCTCGACCGCGCCGCCTTGCAGTCCGAAGCCGACACCGAGTACTGATCCTCTCGCCCTCACAACTCCAGTCTGCTCGCGGGCCGCCCGGATCACAGTGACCTGGATCACGCGCGGTCACGTCTTCTTCTCAGTGGGCGCCCACCTCTACGTCTCGTCGAGACGATTCCACTCCAGCGGAGCCAGCCGCATGCACTCGGCGAACGCATCCTGGAAAGCCGATCCCCCGCCCAGTTCAATATGCTCTGTGCGCTCGCGCGTCTCCTGGATCAGGCTGCTCCGGATCGAGGGGCGCAGCAGCAGCAATCGCGTCCCCCGCAACGCCGCATTGCCTTCGGGCACCACCTCCGAATCCAGCGGCAGCAGACCGATGCGCTTCGCACTCTCCGAACGGACGTAGTTGCCGAATGCCCCGGCCAGGTGGAATCGGGCCGGCGCAGCCACGCCGAGCCGTTTTCTAAGCAGTAGCGCGCCGGCGGCGATGGCTCCTTTCGCGAGCTGCAATTCGCGGATGTCGGCTTGCGCGAGCAGGACGCCACTTGTCAATTCGACTTCCTTCGCGCCGCCGTTCAAGCGCCCCGTCGGCTGCAGCCGTCCCGCCTCGGCCAGCGCCGCGACCGCATCCACCAGCCCGCTGCCGCAGATCCCGCGCGCCGCGACGCTGCCAATCACATTGCAGTGCAGCGCGCCCCCGCGCCACTCGACACGATCGATGGCTCCGGCGCCCGCGCGCATGCCCATCCGGATTCGTCCTGCCTCGAACGCGGGACCCGCCGCGGTCGATGCGCAGACGATCCCGCGCGACGAACCGAGCGCGACTTCGCCGTTGGTACCAAGATCCGCGAATGCCGCGACCGGCCCTGCCTGCCCCAGCCCGCAGGCGATGAGTCCCGCCAGAATGTCGCTACCCACGAAGCCGCCGATGTTGGGAAGAAACGTCACCCCGCCCGAGACATCCGCATCCCATCCGAGTTCCCGCGCGGAGTGCGTCCGCGCGCCCAGAAAGGCCGTGCGGAACGGCGCCTCGGCCAGCGCGTCAACCGGCAGGCCGCAGAACAGGTGATGCATCGCCGTGTTGCCGCACAGCAGGATCTCTTCGACTTGGCCGTAGCCGGCCAGGCTCCGGACCATCGCCCCGAGTTCCTCGCGGATCAGGCCGCGCAGGATGCCAGGCTGCGCCATGTCGAACCCGATGCGGCTCATTAGGTCCGCGCCGTGCCGCGCCTGCGGGTTGAGGCCGGTTTCCGTGGCGACGACTTCGCCGTTGCTCAGGTCCACCAGCTGCGCCGCCAGCGTCGTGGTGCCCAGGTCGATCGCGATGCCCAAGCCCTGCCGCGGTTCCGCCTCCAGGGTCTCGTGACCTACCAAAACTGGTGCAGTCCACTGCTCCACCTCGACCGTGACCGGCCCCTTCGCCACCGCGAAACAGCCCAGCCTCCAACCGTCCTCGATCTCCTCTTCGCTCAGCGCCTCGCGCATCTCGTCGCTAACCGGCACCTCACCCTCGACGACGCGGATCCGGCAACTGCCACACAGCAGCGTGCCTCCGCACGGAAACTCCACGCCCAGTTCGAACAGGCGGTCCCGCAGCGGCGTGCCTGCCGCTGCGTCGATGTGCACTCGCTGGCCCATACTTTGGCTAAGGTTGTTGACTCAGTTGTGCTCCACGGCGTAGCGCGCCATCGCGCGCATGTTCTCCGCGGGCGTCCCGCGCGGCGTCTCGCAGCCAGCGCTCACAATGTAGCGCGCGCCCGCTTGCGCGTGACACTCGCCCAGTGCCGCGTAGACGCTTTCCGGCGTGCCGTCGCGCAGCGCGCGCACCGGATCGAGGTTGCCCAGCAACACCTGCTCCGGCCCCATCGCGGCCCGGGCCTCGGCCAGCGGCGTCAGGAAATCGAGATCCACGATCTCGCATTTCGTCTCGCCCATGCCGCGCACGATCTTCTTCGTATTGCCGCAGATGTGCAATCGCGCTGGCACGCCGAGCGCGTGGATCTGCTCCACCAGGCGCTTTTCCCAGCCCAGCACGAATCGCTCATAGATTCTCGGACCGACCAGCGATGCGGCCGCGTCTCCAATGCCCATCAGCGTCGCGCCCGCCGCCACCTGCGCCGCGGCGAAGCGCGTCTCCATGCGTACGCAGAAACCCATCAGATCGTCGACAAACTGCGGGTCGTCGTGGAAATCGAGCATCAGCGCATTCATCCCGCGCAGATCCGCCGCCATCGCGCACGGTCCTTCCACCCACCCCTCGACCATCAGGCTGCCGCCCGCGCGCCCGGCCATCGAGCGCACACCGCGCACCCGGTCGCTCATCCTGCCCGGAGCTTCCGGGTCAGGCCAGGCCAGGCCCGTCAGTTTGCTCTTATCGTCGAGCAGTGGCGCGTCCCCGCGGATCGCCGGCGGCTGGTCTTCGAACCATTCGATGGCCCCGCCCAGGTCGCACACTTCGCGCGCCGGGTCGGAGATCGCGCTGACGTGGTCGAAGCCGAACTCTTCCGCGATGCGCAGCTGCGCTTCTGCCAGCGCCGCCCCGTCGGTCGCGTAGCGCCGGTATGGGATGCCCGCGCGATCCGCCGCGAACATCATGGTGATCGGCATCAGCGGCAGATGGTCCGTGGCCTCACCGCGCATCATCGCGCGCACGCGCTCTCTCCCGGTCATCCCCTATGCCTCCCCACGCTCCGCTCGGATGATGCCCTCGTCGTACCGCGCCACGATTCGCTGGCCCGGTTCGGCCACCAGGAACTCCTTCGGGTCCCACTCCCCGTTGACCAGCATGCGGATCAGCCGCAGGTCACCGCGCAGCTTCGAATAGTTCCACCCGCGCTGCTCGGCCTCGCCCTTCGCTTCCACCTCAAATCGCCCGTCCGGCTCCAGCCCCGTCTCGATGTACACCAATCGCCGGTACGACTGCTGATACTTGTTCAACTCCGCGAACAGGTAGATGCCGTTGTCTTCGCCGTATTTGTCGATCAGCGTCTGCAGGTTCGTGCCC
>JBEKHU010000608.1:0-3104 GCA_050012115.1 Bryobacteraceae bacterium
AATCTTGAGTTCGTTGACGGCGTAAGTTTCCACGGTGCCCGCATCGCGCAGTGCCCGGTAGTTGGGGTCGCTGTTGGCCAGCGCCCCGGCTTTGGAGGTGACCTCGATTTCCTCCTTGCCCGGCGCGAGAGCCAAAGTAATCGCGATTTCCAGTGGCTCTCCTTCTGTGACCACAACGGCACGCTCGACGGGGTTGAATCCGCTCAGCGTAAGCCGCAGCGTATATTGCCCGGCGGCGAGGGCGCTGAATTGGGCCTTCCCGTCCGACCCTGTTTTCGCCGAACCGGCGGCCGCGCCCGAAGCCGCGCGCAACTCCACCTGCGCGCCTGGGGCGGGGGCGCCGCTGGGGTCGGTCACTTTCACTGTGAGAACCGCCGAATCGGCGCCAAAACTTCCGGCGCAGAAGAGGGCGAGAAGGGAAAGGGTTCTAAGAGGGTTTCTGGACATTTTACGAGTCCGAAGATCCAGCTTATGCCCTGAAGTATCCGTCCTGGCCAATTAGTTAGGCACTTGATTACGAATGATCTAACTATCAAGAATCAGGTTCTTACACTCGCCCGATGTGCAGGGACACGACGCCGAACGTCATGCGCTCGAACTCGATGCTCGAGTAGCCGGCGGCGCGCATCTCTTCGGCCAGGGCTTCGGCGCCGGGGAACTTGTCGACCGACTCCGGCAGGTAAGTGTAGGCGTCGCCGGCGCCCGAAATCAGCCCGCCGATGCGCGGCAGGATGCGCGCGGAGTAGAAGCTGTAGAGACGCGCGAGAACACGGTGCGGCGGCCGGGAGAACTCAAGAATAGCGAGCATCCCGCCCGGGCGGAGAACGCGCCGCAGTTCTTCGAGACCCTGGCGGTAGTTGGCGAAATTCCGCAGGCCGAAGGCCACTGTGATCAGGTCGAGGGAGGCATCGGCGAGCGGTAGCCGCAGCGCGTCCGCCTCGAAGACGAGGGCTGGCCGCCGGCCGGTTTTGCGGCGGGCCTCGACCAGCATGGGGTGGCAGAAATCGGCGCCGTAGACCAGGCCGCCACGCCGGCCGGCGAGCGCGAGCGTCAGGTCGCCGGTGCCGCAACACAGGTCCAGCACGCGCGCCCCGGGCCGGTTGAGAACCTCCGAAACGCGCTGGGCGGTGCGCGCCCGCCACAAGCGATCCAATTGAAAAGAAAGCAGATGATTCAGCAGGTCATAGCGCCGTGCCACACGGCCGAACATGCCGCGCACCCAGCGTGCGGCCTGCTCCTCGCTCGCCACGCCGGGCGGCGTGGTGCCCCGCGCCAGGTTCATTGCAGAGCCTTCCGGAGGGCCTCGAGCACCAGGCTATCTTCCAGACCGGCAACGACTTCGGTACTCCCGATAGCGGTCGCCAGGACGAAATGGACCGCGCCGCGCAGGGTCTTCTTGTCCTTGGCCAGGCGCGCCAGCAGGCGCTCGACATGGAGGTCCGCGGAGGCCGGGAGAGGCCCGTATAAGTCCACGGAATCAACAATCTGCTCGGCGACGTCGGCACTGCATCGGCCAGCCAAGTGGGACAACCACGCTGCCGCCTTCATACCCAGTCCGACCGCCTCGCCGTGCAGGTAACGCGTGTAGCCGGTCTCGGCTTCGATGGCGTGACCCACGGTGTGGCCGAAGTTGAGGATGCGGCGCAGACCGTGTTCTTTCTCGTCGGTGGAGACGACCTCGCACTTGATGCGCACGGACTCGGCGATCATCCGCTCGACGACGGCCGCGTCGCGCCGCCGCACGGGCGCGGGATCATCCGCCAGCAGACGGAACAGCGGCTGGCTGCGGATGACGCCGCATTTCAGAACCTCAAACAGGCCGGCGCGGTACTCGCGCTCTGGCAGGGTAGCGAGCAGCGAGGGGTCGGCCAGGGCCACCAGTGGCTGGTGGAACGCGCCGATTAAGTTCTTTCCGGACTTGAGGTTAGCGCCGGTCTTACCGCCCACGCCGGCGTCCACCTGGGCCAGCAGCGTGGTGGGCACGGAGACAAACGGCACCCCGCGCATGAAGATCGCCGCCAGGAAACCGGCCAGGTCGGTAACAATGCCGCCACCGAAGCCGATGACGACGCTAGAGCGGTCAGCACCCAGCGCGACCATCTCCTCGGCCAGCGCTTCCACCGCCGCCAGCCGCTTGTGCTCCTCGCCGCCGGGGAAAAACAGCGTTTGGAACTCCCGGCCGGCCAGGGCGGAGGTGAAGGCCTGGCCGTGCAACTCCCACACATCGCGGGTCGTCACCGTGAACAGCCTGCCCGAGCGCTCCGGCAGGAACTCCGGCAGGCGCGCCAGCGCCCCGCGTTCCACGATGGCCTCATAGCGGTGCGCGACCGTGGTGACGGCAAAGGAAGGCATAGCTTTCTTGTAACACGGCTCCACTGCCCGGGCGGGGCATGCGGCGTGCGCTGGCGTTGTAGCATGAAGGGTATTACTGGCGTTGTTGAACAAGCGGATACGGACTTTCTGGTAGTCGGGGCCGGCGTGGCGGGGCTGCGCGCGGCCATCGAACTGGCGCCCTTCGGACGCGTTCTGGTGGTAGCCAAGGACAGTCTGAAGGAATCCTCCTCCCAATACGCGCAAGGCGGCATCGCGGCCGCGCTGGCCGACGATGACGAGATTTCGCTGCACGAGGCCGATACGATCGCCGCGGGGGCCGGATTGTGCCACGTAGACGCCGTGCATGCGCTGGTGGAAGAAGGGCCGGCCGAGGTGCGGCGGCTGATCGAGTGGGGCGCGGATTTCGACCGCGACGGCGACAAACTGCTGTTCGCCCGTGAAGGCGCCCACAGCCGCAGCCGGGTGCTGCACGCGTACGGCGATTCGACCGGACGCGAGATCGCGCGGACGCTCTACCGGCAGGCGGCGCAACTTCCGTCGGTCGAATTTCACAGCTTTTCGGGAGTGCTGGATCTGTTGGTAGACGAAGGCCGGGTGTGCGGCGCGCTGGCGTGCGAAGAGCGGATCAAACGGCAGGTCCGGATCCGGGCGGGCGCGGTTCTGCTGGCGACGGGCGGGATGGGCTGTGTTTTCACCGATACGACGAATCCGGACGTGGCCACCGGCGACGGCGTGGCGGCGGCCTGGCGCGCGGGCGCGGTGGTGAGCGA